>JBIHZU010000170.1:0-4093 GCA_044240285.1 Candidatus Nanopelagicales bacterium
GATCTAGCGCCATTCGATCCTGTCGCCTTCGTCGACGCCATCATTGGCTCCTGACCTTGTGACATACCTGTAACACAAATCGACCCCTTAGTCACCGGCACGAAACATCGCAGGTCTTCTCCCGAAACGCGCTATCGCCAGACTCCGAAATGTCCAGGGGTCAACGGCGACTCCATACCTTTAGCCCGTTTTCAAGGAGGCTCTTCCTATGGAGATCAGCGCAGGCGATACCGCCTGGGTGCTTACAGCAGCTGCACTTGTGCTGCTCATGACGCCCGGTGTGGCGTTCTTTTACGGGGGCATGGTTCGCTCAAAGAGCGTGCTGAACATGATCATGATGTCGTTCCTCGCGATCGGCATTGTCACAGTGCTGTGGGTGGCATTTGGCTTCTCCCTAGCCTTTGCTGACAGTGGCAATGGATTCATCGGCGACTTCTCGCTCAACGGCCTTACTGGTCTCGTGGGTCAACTCGCCCAGAACGGCGGTCAGTACCCGATCCCGGCCCTCGCATTCGCGATGTTCCAACTCATGTTTGCGATCATCACTGTGGCGCTTATTTCCGGGGCAGTTGCAGATCGCATGAAGTTCCTCGCCTGGGGAATCTTCGTTGCAGCATGGGTCACCTTGGTGTACTTCCCGGTCGCGCACTGGGTGTTCGACTTCGGCAGCGACACTCTTGGCGGCGATGGCGCAGGATGGTTGGCCAACCTCGGTGTACTCGACTTTGCCGGTGGCACGGCCGTGCACATCAACGCAGGCGCGGCTGGCCTGGCACTGGTCCTCGTTTTGGGGAAGCGGATCGGCTTTGGCAAGATTCCCATGAAGCCACATAACTTGCCATTTGTTGTCCTTGGCGCATCGTTGCTCTACTTCGGCTGGTTTGGCTTTAACGCCGGTTCGGCGCTCGGTGCAAACGATGTCGCGGCTTTGGCATTCACCAACACCATGGTGGCCACGGCAGCTGGAGTTTTGGGCTGGCTCATTGTGGAGAAGGTTCGCGATGGCCATGCCACCAGCCTTGGGGCCGCATCAGGTGCAGTCGCTGGCTTGGTTGCGATCACGCCGGCCTGTGCGTTCGTGGCTCCATGGGGTGCGATTGCAATCGGCGCCATTGCCGGTGTCATTTGCGCATTTGCAGTCACGCTGAAGTACAAGCTCGGATTCGATGACTCGCTCGACGTCGTGGGCGTGCACCTCGTCGGTGGCATCCTTGGCAGCCTGCTCATTGGCTTCTTCGCCACCACAGAGGTAAACGCACTCGGCAAAGACGGACTCTTTTTCGGCGGCACTTTCGACGTGTTGCGGATCCAAGCCATTGGCGTAGGAGCTGTGCTGGCCTACTCATTTGGTGTCACACTCATCTTGGCTTTGATCCTGAAATACACGGTCAAGTTGCGGGTCAGCAAAGATGAAGAGCAGGCCGGCATTGACCTCGCCGCGCATGCGGAGAGTGCGTACGAATTCGGTGAGAGTGGCGGCGGCGGCATTCTCGCCGGCGTGGGCCACGCAGGACGTAGAACGGAGGGGAACTGATGAAGCTCATTACCGCAATCATCAAGCCATTTAAGCTCGATGACGTAAAGACAGCTCTTGAGGCTAAGGGCGTCCACGGTTGCACGGTCTCCGAGGCCAGTGGTTTCGGACGCCAGGGCGGACATACGGAGGTCTATCGCGGCGCTGAGTACACCGTCGATCTCATACCCAAGGTGCGTGTTGAGGTTGTCGTGGACGACGCCGAGGTCGATGCTGTGCTCGAAGCCATCGTCGCGGGTGCTCGCACCGGCAAGATTGGCGATGGCAAGGTGTGGGTTACTCCGGTAGATTCCGTTGTCCGAGTCCGCACGGGAGAACGAGGTACGGAGGCTCTTTAAGTGGTTGCCACGCCGCTCGATGCCGGTCAACTCACGGCTGTCTATCGAGACACGCGTGCCGAACTCGTCGCGCGCCCCGGGCCAGCAGGTCCGGGGCGCCGACGCGCTCTCACGGCACTGACCGACGAATGGCTGGCTGAGCTTTTTTCCATGTCGAAAGCAGCAGATGCTGCTCTCGTTGCAGTGGGTGGATACGGCCGAGGCGAACTTTCTCCGGGCAGTGACCTCGATCTAGTGTTGCTTCACAAGGGCGACAACATTGCAGAATCAGCGGACCGCATCTGGTATCCCATCTGGGATTCGGGTGTAAAACTCGATCACAGTGTTCGCACAGTCGCAGAATCGCGGCGGATGGCTAATGCTGACCTGTGGGTCTTGCTTGGGCTTCTCGATGCGCGCACGATCGCGGGCGATGACTCCTTGACGAAGTCCTTGATTGGATCAGTTCTGGGAGACTGGCGTGCGCTGGCTGCTTCGCGGGTCTGGGATCTGCGCAAGTCTGTAGACGCTCGCATTGAGCGCTCCGGGAATCTCGCTCACCTGCTCGAACCAGACCTAAAGGAGTCTTACGGTGGACTTCGCGACATCACAGTTCTGCGAGCGATCGCAGCCTCATGGTTGACAGACGTGCCCCATCAGTCTCTCTCCACCGCATCGAGTTTCCTGCTGGATGTTCGCGATGCCCTGCATCAATCCACCGGTCGGCCTGGTGACCGTCTGGTACTGCAAGAGCAGGAAGGAATCGCACAAACCCTGGGTTTGGCTGGCGCTGATGCGCTTCTTCGTTCGGTTTCCACCTCTGCGCGAGCCGTTGCGTATGCGAGTGACATCGCTTGGCATCGAGTCGGACGCTTGACTCGTTCGCCGCGCAAGTCGCCACTGCGAAGAGGTATTCGCCGGCTCGGTCCCGAGCGCACTCCACTCGCCGACGGCGTAGTTGTCCAAGATGGTGAGGTTGTGCTGTCTGTCGAAGCCCGCCCAGACCGCGACCCAGTGTTGGTTCTTCGCGCTGCGGCCGCTGCTGCTCAGGCAGGCCTTCCACTTGCGCCGCACACAGCAGAACGTCTCGCCGCGGAGAGTGCTCCCATGCCAGTTCCGTGGCCTGATGAGGCCCGCGAAGCACTTGTGTCGCTTCTGGGAGCTGGCCGCCCCACTGTCGCGGTCTGGGAGGCGCTCGACCAAGTGGGTCTCATCACGCGCTTGATTCCCGAATGGGAAGCAGTGCGTTCTGCTCCGCAGCGCAATGCGGTGCACACGTTCACTGTCGACCGCCATCTCGTTGAGGCAGCGGTCGCAGCATCCACTCGCACTCGTCGGGTCGCACGGCCGGATCTGCTCTTGGTCGGTGCTCTACTACATGACATCGGTAAGGCACGAGGCGGCGATCACACTGACGTGGGCATGGAACTCGTAGCCACTATTGCCCCGCACTTGGGCTACGACGACGATGACACGAGCACCCTGGTCTCGCTCGTCCAGCATCATCTGCTGCTCCCGGACATGGCGACCAGACGTGACCTCGACGATCCAGCGACTCTCGACGCTGTTGCTACGGCTGTCGCTACCCGTGACTCACTTGATTTGCTGCATGCACTGACCGAGTCCGATGCTGAGGCGACTGGGCCGGCCGCATGGAGCGACTGGAAGGAGGCGCTCATCCGCGAACTCGTCAAGCGAACCCAGTCGCTTCTCGAAGGCACCGCCCCCGTACTCCTCCCACGACTTGCCGAGGCGGATCGCGCGCTAGCGTCCGAAGCGGGTGTCGTCGTCCGGCTTCAGATTGGTTCCCCGATTTCCACCGTGACGGTCGTTGCTCCTGACCGACTTGGTCTGCTCTCGACAGTGGCTGGTGTGCTGTCGTTGCACCGACTCCAGGTGCGCGCGGCTGATACAGAGACTCTTGGAGATCGCGCCGTGACGGTGTGGCGCGTGACGCCGATGTATGGCGAGTTCCCCTCCGAGGACCTGCTCTCCGAGGATGTTCGGCGAGCCTTGTCCGGCAGCCTTGATGTCTCTGCGCGGCTTGCGCGCCAGGACGACGGCCGCCCCGTGCCACAACCGTGGGTGGAGTTCGTGCCCGAGGCAAGTGCCCGTTGGGACGTACTCGAAGTCCGAGCACATGACATGCCCGCCTTGTTGCACCGTGTCTCAGGGGCCCTCACTGAGGCTGGGATCTCGATTCAGGCGGCCCGAGTGGCCACACTCGGCTCTGAGGTGGTCG
>JBIHZU010000019.1:0-13823 GCA_044240285.1 Candidatus Nanopelagicales bacterium
TGACTGAGCGATCGCTCGCATGTGAGGGAGACACAGATGAGATCGCCACCATGGCCAGCGCAGTAGCGCCACAAATTGCTACCACTCGGGATACACCTGAGCCAAAAAAAAGGGAACTCATACGTGTCATCATAAAGAGGAGCGTACGTCAAGGCCCGATTCATTTTCTAGAAATCCGACACACGCAACTCGTACTAGGCGAGAATCCTGCAAAACCCAAGGATCAGCGCGGATCCGAACTCCCCTAAGGCGGCTCCATGCGATCCGAAGGATCGCCACCCTCCGCTCGCGTCTCACACTTGAAGAACCCTGCACATCAGATACCCGGCGGGATCTCCCCCGCCACCTCGGCAATGTCACTCACCCCGTCCAGGTACGCCGGCAGGTCCCGATCCTTGCGCGCGTACCACTCACGCAGCAAGGCTGGCGAGTCCACGACCAGACCGAGGTGCAGCGAGACGATCGCGAGCGCGTAGTGCTCGAACTCCTCGGAATATCCGGCCACGACGTCGCGTGGAATGGTGACGCGGTAGTCGCGGTTGGCGGCGTCGAAGGCTGTCGACAGATCGCACGCGTCGGTGTAGGTCCCGGTGATGACGATGTTGTGTACGCCGAGTTGGCGCAGCAGGAACTCGAGGTCGGTGGGATAGAACGCAGACAGCCGCTTCTTGGTGCGGATGTAGTAGTCGGTCTCGGGATCATTCTCGACGAGCAGGTCCAGCCAGGGCGTGCCCTCCCAACTGTGCTCGTCCATGAGGGGGTTTGGTGGCAGATAGAGCTCGTAGAGCACACGCCAGTTCGCTTTGCGGTTGTGCGCTTTGGAGTTCAGGTCGTCGATCCCGCCATGACGCTGCCAGTGCTGCACGTGGATGATCGGTATGCCGATATCGCGACACAACTGATGGAAGAGGTTGTGTGCGGGGATGCGCTGGCGAGCCCGGGGCGCGGGGCAAGTGACCTGGTCCTCTGGCCCGACATGTCCGCGATGCATGTCAATGCTTACGACTGCGGTGGTCTCCGGGTCGAGCCATCGGTCGAAAGCCTCGTTGGACGGCAGCGACTTGCGGTGCCGATTCTCGAGGTAGCAGTACATATCGGTCTTCATCGCATCTCCTTCTCCCGAAGTGCCGGACTCGGATCCACACCCGCACCCGTCCCTACCACTGGCTCAAGGTTTCACATCGCTGCGTTTTTCGGGACGTTTTGGCACAGTGAGTGACAGGAATGTGCCATCGAACAGCGAAATCACTTAGGAAAGCTCCCCACCTTGAGCCGCTTCGTCATACTTGCCGTCATTTTGTGCCCGCCGGCACACGATGGCGAGAAATCGTGGAAAGATGCCGTGCCATGAGTTCTGCAGCAAAGACGACGAAGAAGGTCTTTGCCGCTTTTGCACTCGTACTCGTCTCTGGAATGGGCCCATGCATTGTCTTGGCCCTTCTGGGCCTGCCCAATCTGGCCAATGCGGCGATCCTGCCCGGCATGGCGCTGACTATCGCCTGCATCACCGGCACGGGATGGCGTGGCGGGATCATCGTTGTTGGGCCGTTCGCGGTGTTTTGCGCCCTTGCAGCATGGGCGAGCCCGAGCCCCTGGCTTGCGGCGATCGTTCTCGCTGTTGCCGCTTTCTTACGGGCGTACGCGGCTCGAGCAGGTCTGCACAATGCGCTGACTGTAACTGTGATCACGCTGGGTTTTCTGGTGGCGACTCCGTACCAATTCGATTCGGTGGTGCCCACTCCTATTCTTGTTGGTGTTGTTTCCTTGGGCGCGGGCCTATGGGCCATCATTGTGAGTTTCGCTCTGCGCAAGTGGATCCCGCACGTCAAGCGGGTCCATGTTGAGCGGATTCGCGTGTTGGTTTACAGCATCTTGTTTGCGGTACTTGTAGGTGCAGCTACGTTGCTCGTGGTGCATTTCAATCTTGGCCAGACGGGCGCCTGGATCATCCTCACGATTCTCGTGGTCTTCCAGCCGTATTTCGGTGCAGGTTTCAAGAAGGCCGGCGCGCGGGCATTTGGGACCGTCGTCGGTCTTTGCATAACCGTCGTTATCGGTGTCTTTTTTCCTTCAGGTCCGATCCTGTATGTGATCGGTTCGATTTTCGGAATGATTATTCTCTTGTTTCTTTTTCAGAATCGTCCGTACTGGATGTATGCCATGGCGCTCACGCCAACGGTCGTGCTCTTCAACAGCGCCAACACAAACGTTGGCATTGTCGCCATTGAACGGCTCAAGGGTACGTTCGTGGGTATCGCACTCACACTGCTCGTGATGCTTGCGCTATTGCCGATTTCCAAGCGCCTTGAGGTAAAGCCGACCACGCCGTCTCAGTGAGTTTGTGTGAATGCTGAGTGCGGTGACGTCCACTAGAGCGGAACCAAGGACGCCAATACTGAGCCAGCTGTAGCCTTGGCGCCATATTTGGAACCTCGATTGGTCTAGGTGCGCGAAAAATTGCCCTGATGGATACGTGTCGTACAAGCGGTGCTGGACAATCGGCTGATGACTATGTCGGTTGTGGGAAGCCAGATTGCTTCCCACTGTCCAAGGATGAGGCGATGGAGGTGTCGAGCTTCGTCCTCGCTTTCTGCCCGCGATTCCGCACGCCTTGTGATCACCTAACGCAACTTAGCTCTTCCGGTCATCCAGGCCAGGACGACCTCGAGTGGTCCTTGTGCGAATCTCCTCATCCATAGCCACGCAAAGATTGAGAGGACGGCCCAAGAGACGATGCTGGCGAGGACGACGGGCAGGGCGCCCCACTGGCTGAAGTAGCCGAGCCCGTACGCGGCGAACGTGAACGACAGAAGTGCGGACTCTCCGATGTACACCGTGAGCGACATGCGACCGGCAGGTGCCATAACCGACAGGAATTTCGGTCTTCGTGTGATGAGGAGTGCGATGCTGCCGATGTAGCCCGCCGTCAAGACAGGTGCGGTTATTAAGCCGAGGGTCAGTCCGGCAGCCCCGGCGAGTGAAGTGGAGTCACCACCGGCAATGGCGCTGACTTGAAGTCCCGCAGCTATCACCTGTAGTGGGAGTCCAGCGGCCCAGCCCCACATGGCCATGAGTCGCCACAGATCGACATGAGCACGTGGGTTAGCGAGAAGTCGAGTACGAGATGCTCGAAGTCCGAGCGTGAACATCGCGAACGCCATGGCCCCCTGCAGGAAGAAGACGGTGGCCAGGAACACCGGGAGTGCCTCGAGGCGGGCAAGTGCGACCTCCGCGAACGAGCCGGCGGTCATTGCGGTCTCCAGCCCGTCAAGCCCTGTTCCCTCTTCCGGGAACGCGGTAGCCAGTGCACTTAAGCCAAGAATGAGGACAACCGCAATCGCGACCGCGGCGATCGTCCATCGACGCAGAACGCGGTCCGACGTCCGCGAGACGGCGAGGAGGAGTAAACCCAAGATTGAGTAGGTGATGAGGATGTCACCGACGAAGAAGAAGACCGCATGCGCGAACCCGAAGAGGAAGAGTGCAAGCAGCCGGCGTAGGTATCGCCGACGGTTTGGTGCGGTGTTGTCACGCAAGATGAACGAGGCGCTGTAGCCGAACAGGAATGAGAAGAGCAGATAGAACTTACCCTCGGCAAAGGTGATGACGAGCAGCGCAGTCAGCAGATTCGCAGCACCCTCGACGGACACCTGCGTGAATCCCTCTGCGCTGATGCCGAGGAAGGCGGCGTTCACCACCACGATGCCCAAGAGTGCGATGCCTCGAAGGCGGTCGGGAAGAGCCTCACGTGGCAGCGTAGAAGTCATAAATTGAAGGTACTACTGAAATGAACGTCTGCTCATCACTCGCAGTGTGTGGTCAGTGTTCGGACAATCATTTGCAGTTGCGGTGCATGTAACTCGTCCTAGCCCATAGTGTGACTCTATGACTCACGTCCAGCAACGCATTCGAAGTGCCACCGCTAGACGATTGGGTGTGGGAGCACTTGGGCTCTCACTTTGCGTCGCCCTGTCTGTCCCCTCAGCCCAGACAGTGGCAATCTCGGCTACAGATGACGGGCCGTCGATCGCACCGATCTTGAAGCGCGACATTCTCGTTGGTGCCGATCTGTGGGATACGACACCACGGCTCATGTCACTGACCTTGAACTTCGAAGGCATCATCGGCATTCCAGACGCCGATAATCCCGATTTCAACATCGCCCGGGCTGCCGTGGAGGCAGCTGGTGGTGCATGGAATGTGATCACTGACTGCAGCACCACCCCCACACAGATTTCCCACACAACGGCAGTCTCACCTGAGCAGTACTACTCCGTCACCGGTGTTCACGGCGAGTTCCTAGATGTGGTGCAGGTTCAGACGTCCTGGCCGGTCCGCCCCAGCACTCTCGATGGCACCGACTTCAAGATCACGTTGAATAACGGCAGCATCGTCGACCCCGTCGCTGCTGGGATCGTGCCCAACTTTGAATACAACGAGCGTTCAGTCCTCATCCTCAATGGTGAGTTCGGCAACCGTTACCCCAAGTCGGATTCGCGATCGCGTTACCCGGTCAAGGTCGAGGTCGTGCGCGATGCAACCCCGCTGCAGTTGGTGGGACCCGGCGGCAAGCTTGCCAGTGCTGTCGGCATGACGATTACGAATGACAAGACGCCGTACGACGATCAGCCCGAAGATCCGACACTGTGGACTGGACCACGGATCATCGCGGCGAAGATGACGCGCATGTCTACCCTCGGTGAAAATGGACCGCTCCCCCTGAAGCGTGGGCTGCTTCCCAATGACGGCGTCTCGATGTACGGCGAGAAAAAGGCCCAGTTCAGGATGCGCATGTTGACTGTTGGCGGGGCCTTTGCGCCGGATGGCATCTTCGGCATGCACCCTGGGGACTACCGCAAGCACTTCCGTCTCGTAGCCATTGAAGATGACGGCACGCGCGTTCCGTTGATCGAGCCCGGCATTACGTACTACGTCGATGGGCACCCCATCAGAATTCAGGGCCTGGCTGACCTTGGCGTGAAGAAGGATTCCTACGATGATTGCTACCAAGAGGACAGCGAGAATCAGATCGACATCATTCTTACAGGCAGTATCAAGGCCGCCAAGCGGATTAAGGTCCTACAGATCCCGGCCAAGGGCAACGGATATTCCCCGCTGTATAACGACGGCGGCCCGGGCAATAACCCAGTACCTGGGGTCCGCTACACCGCACCCAGTCCACGCCACTCCGTGCAAATCATTGACGGACTAAGAGACCCCATGCGGGTTACCTACCGGCCCTAGTTTGCTGAAGGCTTGTCAAGCGCCGTTGGTGTGACATGATCACACCGATGCCAGCCCGCGTGTTGGGTGGTTCTTGATATTTGAATATGGGCCTTGGAGGTCGAAAGTGAAGCGATCAATGCGCCACGCTGGACTGGCTGTTGCAGCCGTAGCCTTACTGTTCACCACTGCTGCGTGCGGCGGTAGCCAACAGGCAGCAACGAGCGCGACCGCTCAAGCCACCGCCACCCCCGACACTTCGAGTGCAGCTGTAGGCAACGTTGTTGACGTGGCCATCGCCGCTGGCAGTTTTACAGTTCTGGCTGAGTTACTGACGGCTACAGGGCTCGCGGAAACTTTGTCGGGTCCGGGTCCATTTACCGTCTTTGCCCCCACGGATGCGGCTTTCGAGGCCGTAGCTGTGGGACAGGCTGTCTCTTTGGACGAGATGGTGAAGGGGCTGATTGCAAACCCTAAGTTGCTGACCGACATGCTCCTTTACCACGTAGTGTCAGGCACTATCCCTGCGTCTGAAGTGGTGACTCTGAACGGCAAAGATGTAGAGACACTGTCGGGTGAGACGTGGACCGTCATTGTTGCTGGAGAGACTGTCAGCATCGAGGACGGCTTTGGCCGCATCGTCAACGTCATCGATGTTGATGTCCCTGCCTCCAACGGCGTAATTCATGTTATTGACAGTGTGCTCGATGGTGCGTTACCCGATTTCGACAGCAATGACCAAGAGGCGGCACCAACAACTTCTGAATACACCCCCTACGACGAGACATTCGATGGAGCGGCCAGCAAGAACATCGTCGAAGATCTCGCTGCTGCTGGAAACTTCACCGCACTGATTGAGATGCTGACGGCTGGAGGGCAGATTGAAACTTTGTCGGGTCCTGGTCCGTACACAGTGTTCGCTCCCACGGATGCAGCCTTCGAGTCCGTAGCTGTGGAATTAGGTATCCCTCTGGAGGACCTGCTCAACGAAGTTATCGCTAATCCCGAAATGCTGCTCTATACGAATACCCACCACGTGGTGTCTGGCAAGCTCTCTGCTGCTGACCTTGCGGGCATGAACGGCCAAAAGCTAGAGACACTTGCGGGCGTTGACGTGACTGTGATCGTTGATGGCGAGAAAATCAGCCTCGAGGATGGTAGGGGCCGGATAGCTAATGTCATCGATGCGAACGTGGCTGCCTCCAATGGCGTAATCCACGTTCTCGACAATGTGCTTTCCTGACACAAGATCTGCCAGAAGGGGGGCTTCGGCCCCCCTTCTTCAAAAAATGAGCCGAGTGTGTGGGGCGACTAACCTGCTGGCAAGTCCGCGAGCGTTTGTCCGAGAAGCCCAACAGCCGCGTCGAGTTTCCATGCATTGCCTGATAGCGGGTGTCCGTGGCGCGACAGCTCGTTGTCGAAGACGCGGAGAACCTGCTCGGTAGAGTCACGTCGATCGAGTGCTGCTTCTGTCTCCATGGCACGCCATGGGATCGGGGCGAGGGCGCCGAGGACAACGCGATGGTGCGGCGCGTGTGCGGGCAGTCGGCTGATTGTCACGGACGTGGTCGCGAAGTCACCCGACCACAACGCGAGTTTGCGAAACTTCGCCACACGAAGTAGATCATTGGCTGGAATCCGCACCGCGCACAAAACCTCATCCGGTCGCACGACCGACTCACCCGGCCCGCTGTATAGCTCTCCCGCCGGAATCACTCGTCGACCATGTGCGCCGAGGATCTCGATTGTTGCATCCATTGCCACAAGCACAGTGCCGAGATCGGATGGTGTGGTCGCCTGACAGCGATGGGCCTCCATGGCCGCGTGATGGAAACGATGGTCACCTGTGACGGCGAAGCAGGGCGCTGTCGCCCCTGCGCGCTTGTAGCAGTCAAATCCGTTGCGGAAGAACCAGCAACGCTTTGCTTGGAGCAGGTTTCCGCCGATAGTCGCCACTTCGCGTACCTGAGCCGAAGCGATGGTCACCGCAGCGTCGCGGAGAAGCTGTGGCACAACCGGATCGTCAATCAATTCCTGGAGAGTTGTGGCCGAACCGATCCTGAGATCTCCTGTGGCCTCCTCTTCAACCCCCGCCAGATCACGCGCTAAGCGCAGTGACACCAGTTTCGTGTGTCGACTGATGCCCTGCCGCCGTTGCAGGTGTAGATCCGTGCCACCACCGAGCACCGCCGTGTCACTTCCCAATGCGTGGAGGACTTCGTTGGCAGAGGTGGGTGCAAGGACCTCTGCAATCTCCACGGGTTCGGTGCGGTTGGCAACCTTGCGTCCGAAGCGCTCAAGCATCGACTGCAGGCCAAGGGGATATGCGCGTCGGACTAGCGCTATCTGCCACCTACTCGGTCGTCGCCAGATATATAGCTTGCGCGGTGGTTTGCCGTCGCGGATACGCACGGCGGCAAGAACCTTGTCGGGAGTGAGCGGTAGTGAGTCGAAGCGAATTCCGATTGCGTCATATATGGCGTTCAAGACGGCTGGAGCAGGGAGGCATATGGGAAGTTCCCCGACACTCTTTGCACCGTACGGGCCATTGTCAGTCTCGCCCTCGATGAGAATCGGTCGCACCTGCGGAAGATCTGACGCGCGAGGCATGGCGTAGTTCAAGTACGTGGGATTCACGACTCTGCCACCGACGACGATGATCTCTTCTCCAAGGACAGCTCCGAGTCCCATGACCGCGCCACCGATGATCTGACCTTCACAGGCGCTGGGGTTGATGGCCCGGCCAATGTCGTGTGCGGCCACATAATCGACCAAAGTGATCTTTCCGGTCACGGTGTCGACCTCGACCTCAACGGCGTGGGCTGCGAACGAAAACGTACCCGTGACATCATCGAGGACAGGGTTCTCGGGGTCGAAAGAAATGATGTGATCGACGTATGTGCTCTCGTGGGTGAGTTTGCCGTCGCGGAAATCTTCAGAGGTGGTGATCACTTCTGCGATAGTCAGATCGCCGTTCGCAGACCGGGCCCAACCCTCTGACAGTGACACCACCGCACCGAGTTTGGCTTCGGCGAGAGTGCGTATGCGCTCTGCCATTTCCGAAGCCGTCAGACGCACGGCATGCCCAGCGAAGTACGTGCCTCGTGACGCCCACTGCCCCAACTCAAACGGGGACGCCGCTGTATCCGCCAAAGCGACTTGCACGTCTTCGGGGCGCAGGCCCAACTCCTCCGCGGCGATTTGGGCGATGGCAGTCACCTGATGAGTGCCAAAGTCGATCGACCCGAATCGTAACTGGACCCGGCCATCGGCAAAAATATCGATTGCTGCAGCGGAGCGATTGGAATCGGGCCGTCCACCGTTATCACCGCTGCCATGAATCCCGGCCGCAACACCCAGACCACGATTAGGTACGCGATCACTACGCTTCGCGGTCCAACCGATCGACTCGCGTACAGCCTCTAGACATGCAGTAAGTGCCGAAGAGCCGATGAAGCCTCCACCGAGAGTCTTTTGTCCGCCTTGGTTGGCATTGCGCAGACGAAACTCGATCGGGTCGACGCCTTGAAGTTCTGCAAGTTGATCGACGAGAACCTCGGACGCCATCGCGACCTGGGGGTAGCCCAGTCCGCGCATCTGGCCGCCAGGAACGGTCGCGGTGTCGACGAGAGAGGAGTCCCAACGAACTCCGACTGGTTGGTAGAGCCCCCCAAGCCCATGCAGGGCCACATCCATGACGAATGGTCCCGTCAGGTTGTATGCGCCGTTTTCCATCGTGACGGTGGTGTCGAATCCCAGAATGCGCCCCTCTTTCGACGCGTACCCTGTCATTGATGTCGTGAATCCGTGGCGGCTTCGTAGCGTGGCCATGTCGTCTTCGCGTGTGTACGCCAACACCACAGGCCGACCACAACGCAGGCTCAGCATTGAAGCCAGCACCTCGTACTCGCAAGTGCGCGACCGCGAGCCAAACGCGCCGCCCACCGCGGTCTCACGACAGATCACTTGATCGGGATTCAGGTCGAGGAAGTTGGCTACGACCTCGCTGACAATTCTTGGAACCTGCGTCGTGGTCCACAGTTGAAGGCGTTGAGTCTCGGCATTCCATGAGGCGATGGACGCCGATGGTTCCATCGGCAGTTGCGCAACGCGGGGATAGCGGAATGTACCGCTGGCTGCACTGTGCGCTGATGTGAGGACGGTATCGAAATCACCGTGAGTACCTCGACTACGCACCGAGACATTGCGCGCACCAGCGTGACGCTCGTGCAGGCTCTCTGCACCTGAAGCCAACGCTTGATTGACCGTTGTCGGTGCAGTGCGAACGCGATAGCGAACGTCGATGAGTCGTGCTGCCTGTCGTGCCGCTCGAGGTGTCTCCGCTGCAACGACGGCGATTTCTTCACCGATAAAGCGGACACGATCTCTCGCCAAAGGTCGGCGATCGCTGAAAGGGAGTCCGGCGAAGTACATGTGCTCGCCGAAGTCCGCAGCAGTGATGACGGCATGCACCCCTGGAGCAGCGACCGCACGGGATACATCGACCGACAACACATCTGCCAGCGGATGCGGTGAACGATGGATGGCCGCCCACAAAGGTGGTGAATCCATCTCACCGGCGAGTTGGTCAAGTGTGAAACGCGAGACACCTGAAGTTTTGTCTCGCCAATCCAACGGCCACCATCGCGCCCCGATCTGAGTCACGGGCTGTCCTCGCTTGCCCACAGCCCTCGTCGACGGGCGCAAAGTTCGACGGCGTCGACTATCTGGGTGTAGCCCGTGCATCGGCAAATGTTTCCGCCCAAAGCGTCTGCGACGTTTTGACGGTTAAGTGAGTCTGGAGTTGCGCGCATGAGCAGTGCCTCAGCCCGGACGATCTGGCCCGAGGTGCAGAAACCGCACTGAAAGCCGTACGCCTGCGCGAAGCTTTCGCGCAGATCCAGTGATGTATCGGCTAGGCCCTCAATCGTTGTCACGTCAGACGCAACTTCCACCGCGAGGAGCATGCACGACATCACCGGTTTATCACCGATGAGAACGGTGCACGCCCCGCATTCGCCTCGTCCACAAGATTCTTTTGTTCCGGTCAGCCCAAGTGTGTCGCGGAGCACCGACAGGAGAGTGTCACCGGGTTTGACGATGAGCTGATGGCTCTCACCGTTGACCGTCAGGTCGAGTTCCACGTCGGTTCCCTTAGTCGTTGTCACGATGTGTGGCAGTGAGTCCAAATAACACCTGTGCTGTGCCGTTTCGGATCATTTCCACATCATCTGCTTTCAGTTGCGCGGCATCGAGAGTCTGCACTGCTCGCTCTGCTGTCCAGAAGGGTTCATCGCTACCGAACATGATGCGATCAGCGCCGAAAGTTTCAACGGCTAGTCGGAGTGCCGCAGGCGATACGCAGACGCAGTCGACGTAGAGGCGGCGCAGATGCTCTGATGGTCGCCCTGGGAAAGGCAGTTGAATTCCCATGAGCTCGAACTCGTAGTCGAAGCGGCCCAAGAGAAGCGGAATCGTTGACCCGACATGTGGCAGGAGCAACTTCAGGTCTGGGTGACGGTCGTAGATGCCGCTAATGACGAGGCGCGCAACGCACGCAGTCGTATCGAACAGGAATCCCAAAGTGGTCATGAGCCCGGCTGCATCGACGGCGGTTCGGTCGATAGGCAGCGTGGGGTGAATAACCATCGTGACATCGTTTTCGGCAGCGGCCGCGAAGAGCACGTGGTATTCCGGTCCATCCAGAGGTCGGCCTTCGGCGTTTGAAAGCAGTTGAGCCCCGGCAAGCCCGAGGCCTGCTGCTCGCACTAGCTCATCTGCTGCCGCATCGGGATGCTGAAGAGGGAGCACAGCAAGACCTCGAAGCCTGCCGCCGGTGCTCTGAGACAACGCTGCGAGCTCGTCGTTCGCATCACGCGCGACCGCGATGCTGTCGTCACGCGAAAGTCCCGCGACGCCGGGCGGCGGGACGCTGAGAAGTCTGGTCGAGATTCCCTGAGCGTCCATACGAGCCATTTGGCCGTCTAGATCGACCAGACCGGGCAAGAGGGGATAGATCAGCCCGCTGCCGCAGTCCACGAGCGACTGTCCATCGAGCAAGCGCGGCGACTCTGAGCGAAGTCGTAACGCTTGGATGATTGCGTCCGGCAGGTGATGCGCGTGAACGTCAATGATCGGTGAACGATGTGTCGTCATTGCCATTCCTTGACCCTCGAATCAGTGGTCTGGGTATCCAGAGCGCGTACGGACAGTGCGGTGAACCGTTGGTGTAGGCGGCCGAGTTTGCCCGTTATCACGTCGTTGAGTCTGTCATACGGAAGACAGAGATTCCATGCTTCTGCGCCAAAGACTGAGAGGCACCCGCTCCGGAACGGCTCCACGCGACGCGATGCCTGCTCAGGTGCGGCCACCATCGATCACTCGAGGTTTTTGTAGTGCGATTTCCGTTCAGCCCCGAAGATAGGTCAAGATGTGCAGGTGCGGTCGGGCAGAGAAGTGACGTGGGTCGGGATCGGCGTGCGCGCCGGGCTCGTCGCATCCACGCTCGCAGTGTCCCTGCTCCTTGGATCGCCGCGAGCCCAAGCGGCCGAGGCTCCGATCGCTCTGATGCTCGATGGAGCGGCAACATCGATCTCTGACCGAAGTCCGGTATCTCTCGACGCGGCCCTGTACCTGCCTGAGGTGACGCCGGCGCCTGCAGTCTTGCTCGCACACGGTTTTGGAGGCAGCAAAAGCAGTGTCGCCGAGGACGCGCAGTCGCTCGCTGACGCAGGGTTCGTCGTGCTTGCATACACAGCGCGCGGATTCGGTGCATCTTCCGGACAAATCTCGATGAACTCCCCGCAGTTTGAAGTTGCAGACGCCTCAACACTCGTGACGTATCTGAGTAGTCTCGCCAGCGTCACGCAAGAGATTTCTGGTGATCCCGTCGTCGGAGTTGCAGGAGGCTCATACGGCGGCGCACTCGCATTGTTGCTCGCTGGCTATGACCAGCGAATTGATGCAGTTGCGGCAGACATCACGTGGAACGACCTCGAGTCGTCACTATTTGCGCAGAGCACAGTTGACTCCAGCTCACCAGGAGTTCTGAAGAGCATGTGGACTTCTGTGTTCTTCTCATCAGGACTCGGGTTCGCTCCCGGCCAGCCTGTCACCGAGTGCGGCCGCTTCACTCGCGAGTGGTGCACAGCGTACGTCGACGCAGCAACTGCCGGAGCAGTCTCGAGAGCATCATCAGCGCTCATGGCGGAATCGTCGCCGAAGAGTGTTGCAGCTCGTATCACTGCACCTGTGCTGCTCGGTGCAGGGCAATCTGATTCGTTGTTCCCATTCGCGCAAGCGAATGCCAACGCACAACAGATTACAAACGCTCCACTAAAGATGGTGTGGCACGCGGGTGGTCATGACGGCGGCACCTCGGAGACCGATCGACTGCGCCTTCTCACTGCGCAGTGGTTTGATGCCCACCTGCGTGGCGGCCCCGCAGTCAGCAATAGTTTCGATGTGTCGGTGGCGGAAGCCTCGGCAATCAGTGATCGTGATCCGAGCACTATCGAGATCCTCTCTTCGCCGAGCTATCCCGGTTTGTTCGGTGATGCCCAAACGTCGATTGAAGTTCTTGGGCCTCCTCAGCAAGTGCTCGCACCCGCAGGAGGTGCTCCAGCAGCAATCACTTCCTTGCCTGGTGTGGGTGGGCTAGCAGGAATCGCTGGTGCCCTACTTGGAGTGTCACTCCCTGGTCAGACGGCTGTATTCGCTGGCGAGCCATTGTCTGCCTCACGCAGCATCGTCGGAGCTTCGCGCGTGAGCATTACCGTGGCGAGCGACCGTCCCATTAAGGACGCAGTCCTCTTCGCGTCCTTGCGAATCGTCAGCAGCAGCGGCAGACAATCGCTGCCACAGGGGCTCGTCGCTCCGATTCGGATACCTCAGTTGGACTCGCGTCCCGTAACTATCGATGTCGTCTTACCTGCGATAGTCGTGCAAGCTTCTGCAGGAGATCGTCTGGCGGTTGTCGTGAGTACGACAGATCAGGCTTACCGCATGCCGGAGGGACCTGCCGTCTACACCGTCTCAGTTGCCGGGCCGGTGTTGGTGCCATCGCTACAGGGCACCATTACACGCGCGAGCGCAGCGTTGTGGGTCTGGCCACTGGTTGCGTTAGGCGTGATTGTGATCTTATGGATCGCGCTGAGAGTGTTCCGCCCCCGCTCCAGCACGGCTCAGCGTCGCGAAGACCTCGTGCAAGTGCCGCTGGCAATCGGGGGCTTAGTGAAAGATTTCCGCGGCGGCTTGCGTGCTGTGGACGACCTAAGTTTCGAGGTGCCACCCGGTGTGATTCTTGGACTCCTTGGTCCTAACGGAGCAGGCAAGACCACCACGCTTCGTATGGCCATGGGACTGATCAGACCAACCTCGGGTGATGTCTGGGTCTTCGGCGAGCATGTGCTGCCAGGGGCTCCGGTCCTATCGCGCATCGGCAGCTTCGTTGAAGGGCCTGGTTTTCTGCCCCACCTGTCTGGTCGACGCAACCTGGATCTGTACTGGCGCGCGAGTGGCCGCTCGCACAGCGAATCGCATCTCGACGAGGTACTTGAGATCGCGGGGCTCGGTGCGGCAATCAATCGACGTGTTCGCAC
>JBIHZU010000171.1:0-4072 GCA_044240285.1 Candidatus Nanopelagicales bacterium
GCCACTGATGAGCCCCCACATAACGGCATCCCTTGACCAGACGCCGCCGAGAATGGGGAGCGAGACCGTGATGAGCACGAAGCCCATGACGGCAGAGACGCCGGTGACGCGCAGAACGGAGGATCTACGCGACGCGAGGCCCCCAGCGAAGTCCGCAACCCCATAAAGCAGTGAACTGAGGAGCGCGAGAACGATGGCGATCAAGGTCTAGGAACCCTTGGACTTGAGCCGGACAATGAGGGCAGTGCGGGGCACGAGATCTCCGATCAGGTTGCCCTCACGGTATCGGTACCTCCACCTAGTTCAGGAGATAGTGGCTACGAGAGTGATGGCAGCCTTTGCGGGGAGCGTCACTTGCACAATCTTGAGCGCCCGACCATCGGAGTCCTTGCCGTCTGCATTCACCACGGATATCACCGCTCCTGCCGGTAATCCGGTGAAGTTGATGGTGGCTGTTGACTGCCCCTGAGTGAGCCGAACCGCGCGAGCGTTGAGCTTGGTCGCTGACCCAGGTGTCACCCAGCGCCAGATCAGGGCGGGGGAGTTCTTCAATGTGTCGGTGATGCTCAAGGTGCCGTTGGCTGCGAGATTCACGCTGCGATTCGCTGAAGCGACGCCCATCAGGGCGGATTTGAGATTGACGTTGACCGTTGACCCGTTGAGAGTCATTGGCGTTACGCAGCCAATGATCTGTCCAGGATTGGTGGCCTTCGGAACAGTGCTCAGCGTGCTGTGTGCCTCAACACCGGGATGGAAGTACTTCCAGCGCCTACTTTCAGGAGTAAAGCCATCGAAGTAGCCTGGCTGGTTGTAGTCGCCAGCACCCGGGTCGACGCCCCATTGCACGCCGTTGCGGACGAAGCTCACACCACCAGCCTGAAGTTGATTGTGCAGTCCGGCAGGCACGCCTGCGGTGACCCACGCGGTGGACGTGGTGCCGCGAAGCACGGTGATCCCGGAGGTACTGAAGGTTGCGCTTCCTAGAGTGGGAGCAGCAGGACTTGCCGTCGGCCACCACAACTGCTGGATACCAATGCTCGTCGCTGCTTCCTTCGCCAGTGCGACTGCTTCGGCCGTCGGGTTTTGGCTTGCGACCCATGCAGGAAGCGTGCTGCGCAGTGACTTGCCCTGCTTCTTGGCGTCCGAGAATGTCGGCGTGATGTCATTGGCGACATCGGGCACTTGGAAAGCAAACTTCGCCGTCTTAGTGAAGTCGGGGAGATCTACCGGCCCGTCTGCGCCAAAGACCTGATCCCACGTAGAGAGCAACCCAGCGACCGGCACGGACTGCAGATTCCAGTACGCCGGGCCTTCCGGCGTTCCGCCATCAGCAGCGAGCAACCGCAAGCCGGGAAGATCGGCAGTGATCGCATTCTTTACAAGCGCCGCTGCGATCCCGGGTCGCGACGATGCGTCGATGAGTGCTGTGAGCGCGATTGCTGTTGTGGTGACCACAGCGATGTTGTTTGCTCCGCGCACCATCGAGTCAGTGCGCGCAAGCATGCAGGCGTACGGTCCCATCCAACGGACCCACAGCAACTCGGAGAGTTCGGAGTCTTGGATTCCGTCGGGCTGGGCCCAGTTCAGCGCTGATGCAGCGACCCACATATGAAAGGTGCCGAGGAAGATTCCTGGTGCGCCGGATCCTTCGGGTCCGGTCTCAAGCAGTTCTCCGGCGATGCGCACGAGTGCGGCCTTGGCACTCGTACGGTCTTGCGCATCCGTGTCTGCCAACGCTTGGTAGCCCAAACTGCCAACAGTGTCCATTGCTGCATTGGCATCGACAGGATTGGAGTTCACCAAGTTTGCCCGGTCGATGCTCCATAACAGGCGATTGTGTGCGACGGCTAATTCACCCGTCGGATCCGTATTCAGCGCCGTTGCAACTCGTTCGTTATAGGCAGCAAGAGATGTCGGTCCGGTCCAGGCACGCAGGGCCGGAGTTGTGGCATCACCGACCCACGTCGCTACCGAAGCCGTAGGCAACGCGCATCCTCCAGGGATTCCGGTAAGGCCCGCCGCTGAAGTCACTGTCTTACCGGAGTTGGCATTTGTGGCCTGAGCCGGATAGGTGCGCGCCGGAGCGGCGGTGCCTTTAGGGATCGCCTTGAGTGCCGCGTTTCTGTCTTGAGACGCCCATGTTCCAGCCGCGGCCCAACCTGCCTGCTTCTTGGCGTAGGCGGGGCTACTGGTGGTGTTTGCTGTCAGAGCAGCGGTAAGAGCGGACTGGCCCTGAGTAGCTGCTGCTGCCATGTCGGTCAGGGCCTGACGTACCTGTCCTGCGGTCGCAACGAAGCGATTGCCGAGAGTCTCAATGGCATCTACTGCCTTGCCCACCGCGTCAACCTCGGCGGCACCGTTGGCCGCGCTCAATGCCGTGACCTTGTTCTTCAATTGCGCGAGTAAGTAATCGCCACGGGCTTTGATGATGGCGTAGTCGGCTTTCGGCACCAAATCAGAGTTCGAGTCAGTGACGCCCTTCCACACGAACTTGCGCAACTCATCGATGTGATCGCGCACCTGCTCGCGCGTCTGGAAAGCAGCTGCAGCTGCGGGCACAGTCGCGTTGCCGGCACTCGGGGCAAGAATCGCGCCTAGGGCTAGTGTGCTGGCGACAGCTACGGCGACTGCAACTCGACAAGATCTCACGCCCATAGTTTTTCACTTGATATGTCCTCATGGGAACTTGGCGAGGTCAGTTTTGGGTGAAATCACCCGCGGGGCGGCTCTGGGCCTGATTGGCCCACTACGGTGAAGACCTACGAAAGAGGAGCCCGTGAGCGAGACCGTCCCTACCCCCTCAGCGCCGCAGCCGCCGCCGGTCCATGAAACTCCGGCGAATCTGAAGGCATGGGCGGGCACTACGTGGCGCCTGCTGGTTCTGCTTGCCGGCGTAGTCGTGCTCTTTACCGCGATCGGGTGGATCGCTCCAATCCTCATCGCAATCTTTTTCGCCATGATCTTCACCGCACTTGCCGGACCGGTTGCGCGGCTCTTTCAGAGGGTCATGCCGAAGGGCTTATCTGTCGTCCTGGCGATTCTGGCCATCGCGATCGCTGTACTCGCCGTCCTTGGCGCAGTCATCAACTCAGTGATTCAGGAAGGCCCCAAAATCGTCACGTCGGTGGAGAGTGGCTTCGCCGAACTGCAGACATGGCTCAAGGACGGGCCCCTTCATCTCACGGATACGTCTTTCAACAGTTTCATGACTCAGTTGTCCACGTGGGGCAAGCAAATTGCCGAAGGCTTCCTCGGTGCGCTGGCGGGGTCACTTGGTTCCATCGGCACCATCATTGTTGCGGGTTCAGTCTTTATCTTCGCGGTCATCTTCTTCATGAACAACCCACAGTCGATATGGCGTTGGGTCATCTCGTGGAGTCCGCCACGAGTGCGCAACACCGTTGACGTCAGCGGTCGTATTGCGTGGGACAGTGTGGCGAGTTACACGCGGGGCATCGTTCTAGTGGCTCTCTGTGATGCGCTGTTGGTCTACATCGGCCTCGTCATACTGGGTGTGCCGTTAGCGCCCGCGCTAGCAGCTGTGGTCTTCCTTGGCGCGTTCATCCCTGTTATCGGTGCACCGATCGCAACTTTCTTCGCGGCGATTGTGGCGTTGGCTGAGGTGGGGCCTCTCGTCGCGTTGCTCACCATCGGCTTGACCATCGTCGTCGGGTCATTCGATGGCGATGTGCTGCAGCCACTTGTCATGGGCAAGGCAGTCAATATCCATCCGCTGGCAATCGTGGTCCTGATCGCGGCCGGCTCGCTGACTCTCGGCATTATCGGTGCCTTCATCGCGGTGCCGGTGGGTTCGGCGGTTTACGGTGTGTTCAAGTTCTTAAGTGGCCGTGATCCCGAACATCCGCGTTCGTGGGCGTGGGGAGCGCCAGGAGTCGATCCGGACCAAGCAGAGTTTGCGCCGCCCGCAGAGGTTAAGAAGCGGCGATTCTGGCACCGCAAGAAGAAGCAGACCGCTTAGTCGATGCGTACGACGCCATTGGGTGTGCGGAACGTGATGGCCTGAATTCCGGCGTCCACGTCGTCACTCCACTGGATTTTGATGCCCTCGAGG
>JBIHZU010000172.1:0-4039 GCA_044240285.1 Candidatus Nanopelagicales bacterium
GCCCTGGACTCTTCACATCGCCAATGACGTGTACGACGAGGTTCGCCACTGTCGACGGTGATGCGACACCAGCAAGCGGTTCGCCAGCGGCAATCACGTTCGGTGGGGCAGACACCTCGTGTGGTCGTCCTTGCCACCACCACCAGCCGACTACGGCGAAAAGCACGGCGAAACCCAGCACTACCGCCCGTGCTGACCCACGACTCCATCGCCGACCGGTAGGGGGAATCGCGGAACTGATGTCTACTGAGTCGATGGCCGGCTCATCGACGTGTGCTAGCGAACTCGGAAACAGTGTGCGAATCCGGTCGTGTAAGGAGGTGGCGTGCTTGGGCATGGGCCGAGGTTAAATGGGTTGCGGTAGTGATCGAAAGCCCAGCGGCACACCTGTGGATGAGCGCTTATGCGGACTTTGGCGCCCGAATCTCTCGCCAGAAATCACGCAGATTGCGGTAGTGCCGCACTAACACCAGTCCTGCGAGCAAGACCGCAAACACCACATCACCACTATCGTGCGGGAAGATCAGCGAGGCCGGGATCAGCATGAGCGCGCCGATGCAGGCGCTGAGCCCTATGCGCTTTGTTCGCCACACCATCAGTCCAAACACGATAAGCACTGGAACTGCCCACAGCAGATGCGTACCGAGAATGACGCCAATCGTTGTCGCCACTCCCTTGCCTCCGCGGAATCCCAACCAAGGCGAGGTGATGTGTCCGATAACCGCGGCGAACCCGGCAACCTCGCCGAGGCTCGGGTCGCCCCAGATCGTGAAAGCAAGGGCTGGCACGAGCCCTTTGAGTACATCGAATACTCCAACCACAACCCCGATGCGAATGCCCATGACGCGCGCGGCATTCGTGGCACCAGGATTGCCGGAGCCCGAGCCACGCAGATCGATCCGGCGAAGTCGCGCAATGAGTGCAGCAGGAATTATCGAGCCCAAGAGGTAGCCGACTGCCGCAGCGACAACCCACCACCAGGTCATAGTGGTGCGATCACCACAGCGACAGATCCCGGTCCGAGGTGCGCGCCGACCGCGGCGCCGAGCTGGCTGCGCACAATTGAGATGCCGGGGAGACTCTCTCGCAGTTGGCTCATCAGACTGTCGGCTCGATCGGGTGCGTCGACGTCCTGAACCGCGATCTCGACATTGCTTGCTGTCGCCGCAGCAACAGCAAGTTCGACCATTCGCGAGATCGCCTTGGCTGCGGTACGTACCTTCTCTAGCGGCGCAACACGACCATCGGCAATTTGCAGGATCGGCTTGACCTGCAAAGCGTGACCAAGAAGAGCGCTAGCTCCCCCAATGCGACCACCCTTGCGCAGGTATTCGAGAGTGTCGACATAGAACATCACACGGGTTTCCGCCGCGACACGCGTAATGGTCGCGGCAACAGAAACCGCTGAGCCGCCGGCCTGCGCAACCCGGGCGCCGGCAAGAACGGCGAACCCCAGTCCCATTGCAGCAGTACGACTGTCGATCACGGTGACGTCAGCGCCACACTCACGCGCAGCCAGCAGTGCAGACTCATACGTTGCAGACATATCCGACGACAAAGTCGCGCACACAATGTGGGTCGCACCCTCGGCTACACATTCTGCAAAAGCCGCGAGGAAAAGTTCGGGGCTGGGCCGTGAAGTCGTGACTGTCTGTCGTGCCATCAACGCAGCAGAAAGTCGTGCGGAGTCCGGATCATCTGTTTCGGGATAAGACTCCGAGCCGACGATCACTTGAACCGGCACCACCCGCACACCACACTCTTGCGCCAGCCCGACCGGCAGGTAGGCCGTAGAGTCGGTGACGATCGCGACGCTCATCCCCGAAGGCTAGCCCGAAGCGGTGCCTTCGCTGAGGCCGGTCGCACCGTCTCGATGTCAATGCATTCGGCTCCCACCCAGGTTGCTGCCTCGCGCAAGGCCCGTGCGGTGCCCTCAATTGCAGCGGCAGGCACCGTGCCGCGCGCATCGAGTTCCATCGTGACTGTTTTCGCGACTAGAGCTTGGCGGCCCTTGCCTAGATTCTCTCGCGCGGGATCTACGCGAGCAACGAGTTGACCGCCGTGCAACACCGGCATCGCAAAGTAGCCGTGCACACGTTTGGCGGCTGGAGTGTAGGCCTCAATGCGATGGAACATTCCAAAAAGACGCTCCATACGTCCGCGATGCCAGATCAATGAATCGAAAGGCGAAAGCAAAGTGGTACGCGACTTAGCGCGACTCGATGTCGACAGCCATTCCAACGCTTCAGATGAAGCCCACGCTGGTTCACTCCAGCCTTTGACGCTGACTTCGACGAGGTTAGTGTCGGCGATGTGCGCACGCACCTCGCCGACTTTGAGTCGATGTATGTCCGCGATGTCTCCGGGCGTGCCGACACCGACCCTGTGACCACCTAGTTCGGTGAGCCGCCGCAGACACTCGTCGTCAGACGCGTCGTACCGCAAGTCCTTCGGAACAACATCCTCTGCGAGGTCATAGACGCGTCGCCAGCCCTCGCGGCGCGCGCACACAACAACACCTGTGTCGAGCAGGAATTCAATGGCTACCTTCGACTCTGACCAGTCCCACCAATCAGATGATGTCTTCGCTCCCCCAATGTCGCGCGTGGTGAGTGGGCCTTCAGTGCGTAGGCGCTTCACGATAACATCGAGTTGTTTGCGGGAGATGTCGTGCCAGCGCACCCCGCGCTTCTCATAGTGACGTCTCCGAAAGGCGAACCACGGCCATTCGCATATCGGCAGAATGCACGCCGCATGCGACCAGTACTCGAACGCGGTTGAACCACTCCAGTACGCCTGCTCAATCGTCTTGCGTGGGATTGCACCCAGGCGTGCGTAGGCCACAAGTTCGTGTGAGCGAGCCAAGACCGAGATCGTGTCGAGTTGTACGGCGCCGAGATGCTCAAGCATGGTGCCGACATCGGGCAGTCGTGGTCCAAGCAGTCCTTGGGACCACAGCGCAATGCGCCGAGCTTCATCAGCGGATAGTTCGATCATCCTAGGATCGGAAGAATTCGGTCATCTCAGGCCGGAACGATGTTAACCAGTTTGGGTGCACGCACGATGACCGTTTTGATGTCGGCACCAGCAATCGCAGACTGAACGGCATCAGATGCAAGCGCAAGCGCCTTGAGATCGGCCTCGGAGATGTCTGGTGACACTTCGAGGCGCTCGCGCACCTTGCCCGCAACCTGCACGATGCACGTGACGGACTCCTGCACGAGAAGTGCCGGGTCGAAGGTCGGCCAACCTGCACGCGCGACGCAGGGCTGATGTCCGAGCAAGCGCCACATGTCTTCGGCTGTGTAGGGAGCAACCAGAGACAGCATGACCGCAACTGCCTCAGCCGCTTCGCGCACAGCCGGATCAGCTGGGCCGCACCCTGAGTCAATGGCTTTGCGCGTGGCATTGACGAGTTCCATCGTCTTGGCGACTGCCACATTGAATCGGTAAGAGTCCAGCGCATGTTCGGCCTCGCTGATTGCCTTTGCTGTGGCCTTGCGCAGACTGATATCGCCTGTCTTCGCATCCGTGCCCGGTGCAGATGTGACGTCATCTGCCACTCGCCATGCGCGCGCAAGAAACTTCTTCGCACCTGCGGGCGAGACATCTGCCCAGTCGACATCGTCTTCAGGCGGGCCAGCGAAGACCATGGTGAGACGTACGGCGTCAACGCCATTGATGGCGAGTTCGTCCGAGAGACGCACCACATTGCCCCGCGACTTGCTCATCGCGGAGCCATTCATCACGACCATGCCCTGATTGAGCAGTCGAGTGAAGGGCTCGTTGAAGTCGATGAGGCCCATGTCAAACATGACCTTGGTGTAAAAGCGGCTGTAGAGCAGATGCAGGATCGCGTGAGTGACGCCGCCGACGTACTGATCGACGGGCGCCCACTTCTTTGCCTGCTCGACATCGAATGGTGCGGTGCTCAAGTGCGGATCGAGATAACGCATGAAGTACCAGGATGAGTCGACGAAGGTGTCCATCGTGTCGGCATCGCGTGTTGCGGGAGCACCACACTTCGGGCAGGGCACCG
>JBIHZU010000020.1:0-13685 GCA_044240285.1 Candidatus Nanopelagicales bacterium
GAGCGATACGCATATACGAAGGCTAAGCCCGCCCCCTAGAACATGGAAATTGACCCATGTAATGCGCCGGAAACACGACAGGGGGCACACTTGTCCTATGGATAAGCAGACAGACTTCGTCCTCCGCACCATTGAAGAGCGTGACATTCGCTTCGTACGGCTTTGGTTCACCGATGTGTTGGGGACATTGAAGTCAGTCGCAGTGGCGCCAGCCGAACTGGAGGCCGCCTTCAGCGAGGGCCTGGGGTTTGATGGATCAGCCATCGAGGGATTTGCTCGCGTGCACGAATCAGACATGCTCGCCCGTCCCGATGCGTCGACGTTCTCGGTGCTTCCGTGGCGGTCGGAAGGCCCGGGAGTAGCTCGCATGTTCTGCGACATCCTGATGCCGGACGGAACGCCCTCCTACGCAGATTCTCGCTATGTGCTTAAGCGCACGCTGTCGCGCGCAGCGGATCTAGGGTTCTCGTTTTACACCCACCCCGAGGTCGAGTTCTATCTGTTTTCGAACTCCCCGGGGGATGGCCCACCTCAGCCGATTGATCACTATGGCTACTTTGACAACTCGCCCCAGCGAGTCGGAGCGGACTTCCGCCGACAGGCGATCACGCTGTTGGAGGCCATGGGCATCTCAGTGGAGTTCAGTCACCACGAGGGTGGGCCGGGTCAGCAAGAGATCGACCTTCGTTACGCGGATGCGCTGAGCACTGCGGACAATCTCATGACATTCCGCTTGGTGATCAAGGAGGTAGCCCTTGAGCAGGGGCTCTACGCCTCCTTCATGCCTAAGCCGCTTAATGATGCGCCCGGATCCGGAATGCACACCCATCTTTCGCTCTTCGAAGGTGACCGCAATGCGTTTTATGAGGCTGGCGCGCCTTACCAGCTCTCATCGATCGCCCGATCCTTTATCGCAGGACTTCTCACGCATGCGCCCGAATTCACGGCCGTGACCAACCAGTGGGTCAACTCCTATAAGCGACTCGCTGCGGGCGGCGAGGCACCGGCATGGGCCTGTTGGGGACATAACAACAGGTCGGCGATGGTACGCGTCCCGATGTACAAGCCCTCGAAGGGCAATTCCACGCGCGTTGAGGTTCGCTCCCTTGACACCGCCTGCAACCCCTACTTGGCCTTGTCCGTGATGCTTGCCGCTGGGCTCAAGGGCATCGAGCAGGGCTATGAATTGCCACCCGGTGCCGAGGATGACGTTTGGGCGCTCACCTCAGCCGAACGTCGCGCGTTGGGCATGCGCCCGCTGCCCACTAGCCTCGATCAGGCCATCACTGAGATGGAGCGCTCTGAATTGGTGGCGGAGACACTTGGCGAGCATGTATTCGATTTTTTCCTGCGCAATAAGCAGGCAGAGTGGGACGACTACCGGCGCCACGTGACCGGGTGGGAGCTAGACCGGTACCTTCCTATCCTGTGAGCGATCAACAGCGCATAGCCAGCGATGAGGCTCGCGTTGTCCGGTGGGGATGTGCGCATCCCCAAGTTGCAGTGCAGCATGTAGCTCATCTCGAATCGATCTGCCCTCTGCCCGACGCGGGTTGGGATGTGTGTGCAGAGGCTGCGGACCCCGATCTTGCTGTGTCACGGCTTGCCCAGCTCTTGGACACCGCTTTCGGCGGAGCAATCGCCGAAGAGTTGCGCTCTGATCCCGAAGTGGGGTCTCGTCTCGTCGCGGTTCTTGGTGTCTCAGAGGCACTCGCTGACCATCTCCTTCGCCATCCACGTCAGTGGACCGCAATTGCTCACGCTGAGCTCACTCGGCCGGATGCACTGGACCTGCGTGCGAATCTACTCCGAGCAGTGGGGGCCGATCCCGAGAGCGCTGAGCCGCGGGCGGCCCTGTCGGAAGAGGCGGCTCTTCTTGCATTGCGGATTGCCTATCGCGAGTGTTTGCTAGGCACGGCCACTCGCGATGTCGCTCTGGGCGCATCGCTGGATGAGGTCGCTGGGGAACTCGCCGATCTTGCCGATGCAGCTTTGGCCGCTGGCCTTGCGATTGCCCAGAGTGCCTTGGCGCCCGATGCAGAGCCCTGCAGATTCACCGTAATTGGCATGGGCAAGTGCGGTGGACGCGAATTGAACTACGTGAGCGATGTTGATGTGATCTTTGTGGCCGAACCACTCCCAGGTGGCGATGAATCGGGTGCCATCAAGACCGCAACGCGCCTCGCCACCGGACTCATGCGGGCCTGCAATGCGGCCACGGTAGAGGGCTCTCTTTGGGAAGTAGATCCGGCGCTTCGTCCCGAGGGGAAGCAGGGGGTTCTCGTGCGCACTCTTGGGTCCCATGTTGACTATTACGATCGTTGGGCAAAGACGTGGGAGTTTCAGGCTCTGTTGAAGGCACGGGTCAGTGCGGGGGATGGCGACCTGGGCGATGCATACCTTGAGGCGATCTCGCCCATGGTCTGGCTCGCTGCGCAGCGTGAGGGTTTCGTCAATGACGTACAAGCTATGCGCCGCCGGGTTGAGTCGAACATCCCTGCGCAACATGCCGAACGTCAGTTAAAGCTGGGTCCGGGCGGATTGCGCGATGTGGAATTTTCGGTACAGCTGCTTCAGCTGGTTCACGGACGAAGTGACGTGATGCTCCGTAGCCCCACGACGCTAGTAGCGCTTGAGGCGTTGGCGACGTGGGGCTACGTAGGGCTCGAAGACGCATCGACTCTTGGCAGTGCCTACAGATTCTTGAGGACGTTGGAACATCGGATTCAGATTTATGGGTTGAAGCGAACTCATGTGGTACCCGAAACAGAGTCGGACTTGCGCCGGATCGGTCGGTCCATGGGATTTCGTTTTGACCCGGTTGCTGAATTGACCAAAGAGTGGCGCCGACATTCGCGTGAAGTTCGCCGAATCCACGAGAAGCTCTTCTATCGGCCGCTCCTTAACGCTGTCGCGCGTTTGGGTCCGGGGGAGGCGAGGCTCACCCCCGCGGCGGCTAGGGATCGTCTGCAAGCGCTGGGCTACCTAGATCCTGCTGGGGCAATGCAGCAACTAGAAGCTCTCACTAGCGGCGTGAGTAGGCGAGCGGCCATCCAAAGAACACTGCTCCCGGTGTTGCTCGGCTGGTTTGCCGACGCTCCCGATCCGGACGCAGGTCTGCTGGCATTCCGCAGAGTGAGTGACGCGCTGGGGTCGACACCGTGGTACCTACGTCTACTGCGAGATGAGTCTTCTACTGCAGAACGGATGGCGAGACTTCTATCTTCGAGCGCGTTCGCAACGAATCTTCTGCTCAGTGCACCCGAGGCCGTGTCACTGCTGGCTGACGAGAAGGAACTGCAGCCGCGATCAGCATGGCAGGTGCGCACCGAGTGTGAAGCGGCTGCTGGACGAGCAGAGAATCTGCGGGGAGCAGCGGCGGCGGTGCGTGGCGTCCGACGCCGGGAGATGTTCCGAATTGCAGCCGGGTCGGTTCTCGAGCTCACACATGTGGATGCGATTGGGCACGGACTTAGCGACATTGCAGATGCGTCTATTGCAGCCACTCTCGATGCCGCAATACGCGCTGCTGAAGAGGAGCTGGGTCGTGCATTGCCTACCCGCATCGCCATCATTGGTATGGGCCGGCTGGGGGGCGCCGAACTCTCCTTCGGCAGCGATGCTGACGTCATGTTTGTGCATGATCCACTTCCTGGGATCGGTGACAAAGAAGCGACAGATATTGCTATGCAGGTCGTGGGTGAGCTTCGCAGGGTCCTGACGGAACCATCAACCGAACCAGCTCTGGAATTCGACGCGGATCTGCGACCAGAGGGCAAAAGTGGCCCGTTGGTGAGGACTCTCGCCTCGTATGCGGCGTATTACGAGCGCTGGTCTGCACCGTGGGAGTCACAAGCCTTGGTTCGGGCCCGAGTGGTCGGCGGCGATCTGGATCTCGGTGCGAACTTCATCGCCATGGTGGACACATTGCGTTGGCCTGCCGATGGGCTTACGGATGAGGCCATTCGAGAGATTCGACGACTCAAAGCGCGAATGGAAGCTGAACGGCTGCCACGTGGGGCAGATCCCACCTTGCACACCAAACTCGGCCGCGGGGGCCTCTCGGACGTCGAGTGGACCGCGCAGTTGCTTCAAATGCAGCACGCGCACAAGATCGCTGAGCTTCGAACGACGAACACGCTGGAGGCTTTGCGCGCGTGTGTGTCTGGAGGAGTATTAGGCGAAACTGACGCGGTCGCATTATCCAGTGCCTGGGTTTTGGCGACGCGTGTTCGCGACGCCGTCACTCTCGCACGCGGAATCTCCAATGACGTTGTACCCACTGCTGGCCGCGACCTTGGCGGCGTCGCACACCTTCTTGGCTATCTGCCCAGCGAACGCGGGGCACTCGTGGAGGACTACCGTCGCGTGACTCGTCGAGCCCGCGTAGTGATGGATCGGGTGTTCTATGGCGTCTGAAGAATGGGTTGTCTTAGAAGTCGACGCATTGATGGGGCGTATTCAACAGGGGTTATCGGATCGTCGAGGACTCTCTATTGCCCATCAGAAGGAGACGCAGCTCGGACGCTCACTCCAGCTTGTCTTAGCGTGTGGAGCTTGCTGGTCGCCGACTGCTGGTCTCCTCGCGGATGGATCGTTAGCGACATACCTACCTGATTCCTTCACAGACGATGCGGTACGGCTCTGCGAGTCGGGATGGCTTAGTCGTTTCAGTTCCACAATGGGTGCCTCAGGTGACATCACCATGCCGTCGATGCCGATTCCGTGCTCTGGTTGTGGAGTCAGTGTGTCGATCGAAGGCTCAGCGCTGTATGTGGTGTGGAACTCGGTGCCCCCTGGCGAAACGGTCGCCATTGCCTTGCAGTGGGAGTAGCTACCCTTTGACGGATTTCGAGGCTCGATTGCCGCGAGGTGCTCGGCCGATATTTCCCTGAAGCAATTTCATGGCGATGTGCGCGCCGACTGCGGCAACTTCATCGGGGTGTAGGGGAGTCTCAGTAGCCGCGCTGTCGGGAACCAGGAGTTCATCAAGTGCGCCAAAAATTGGTGCTCCGGTTTGGGCTAGATCGGACATGTCTTCCCGCGCCCATTGTTGGACTCGCTTGAGATCGGCGCTGGGCAGAAGAAGGGGCCGTCCGCGATCCTCGCGATCAAGCATTCCGGTATCCAACATCCGGCGGATCATGCGCTTCATGTCGCGTTTGGTGAATTCGAGTTCGCGAGCGAGTTGGTTGAACGCGAGCAAAAATACTGCTTCAGCCTCGGTCGAACCAGTGTTGGCGACGAGTGTCGCAATCGGGGGAGCGACCTCGGGCAACTCAGCGCGTAGTTCACATGCCGTTCGGAATCTTTCCCACAGCGAATCGCCAGTGCCACCTACCTGGGGCACCGTGACTACCGAAACGTTCCCCGCGCCCACGAACGCCTCCCAGCGCCGCACGAGATGGCCGTAGGAGTAGGAGCGCCAGAAACGAAGATTCTTACGGGCGTTCCAGTCGTCTGGGCCCATCTCACGTTCGACCGCACGCTGCTCCATGAATGCCGCGTAGTCAGGAGCGAGGGTGTTACGCAAGTGCTGCTGCCACGAGGACGGGAAAATTCGGCCAATGTCTCGGGCTGTGACGACGACCCGAAGTTCACCGGTTAAGCCCTCGAGAAACGCGTCGATGGCCTCCGGATGAAAACCGCCGAGGGCCTCGGAGGAGACGATGCTGATCCCATCGTGGCTATTGATGGTCCGAATTAGAGCCGGATGCGTGTCTGCGTCTGTGTGGAATTCGTCCCAAGAAACATCCGGGCCCGCAGCAACTACATTCCAGATGGCGAACGCAGCGTGAGCATGGTTGTAGTGGTTGTAGTCGCGATAGGTGAGGGGATACAGCACCCCATTGATGCCCGGCTCCGCGGCAACCTTCTGCAGGACGCGTTGCAGATACGTAGTGCCCGTCTTGCGCGGGCCGACGTGAAGAATTACCCGAGCGGACATGGGGGAAGACTACAAGCCCCCATGTCCACTCGAATCAGATGTCGTAATACATCTCGAACTCGTGCGGGTGCGGACGGAAGCGGATCGGATCCACCTCGTTGACGCGCTTGTATTCCACCCACGTCTCGATGAGATCCTCGGGGAATACTCCGCCGGCGGTGAGGTAATCATGGTCGGCCTCAAGAGCCGCGAGTACCTCAGAAAGCGAACCCGGCACCTGCTGGATCGAGGCAAGCTCGTCCGGTGGCAAGTCGTAGAGATCCTTGTCGACCGGAGCGGGAGGCTCGATCTTATTGCGGATGCCATCGATGCCGGCCATCAACATGGCAGCAAAGGCAAGGTAGGGGTTGCTTGACGGATCCGGCACGCGGAACTCAATACGCTTGGCCTTGGGGGATGTGCCGGTGACGGGAATACGGATACATGCGGAACGATTTCGCGCCGAGTATACGAGGTTTACCGGAGCTTCGTAGCCGGGTACGAGACGGTGGTAGGAATTGACCGTCGGGTTGGTGAAGGCCAGCAACGAGGGCGCATGCTTGAGCAGGCCACCGATGTACCAGCGTGCGGTATCCGATAGACCGCCGTAGCCGCGCTCGTCGTAGAACAGCGGCTCGCCGTTCTTCCACAGCGACTGATGGCAGTGCATGCCGGAACCATTGTCACCAAAGAGTGGCTTTGGCATAAACGTCACGGTCTTGCCCGCCTGCCAGGCCACGTTCTTGATGACGTACTTGAACAGCATGATCTCGTCAGCAGCCTTTTTGAGCGTATTGAAGCGGTAGTTGATCTCGCACTGCCCAGCTGTGCCGACCTCGTGGTGAGAGCGCTCCACATGGAGACCCGCCTCGGCGAGCGTGCTACACATCTTGTCGCGCAAATCGGCGTAGTGATCAACGGGTGGAACTGGGAAATAGCCACCCTTGACCCGCGTCTTGTAGCCGCGGTTGCCGCCCTCTTCCACGCGACCGGTATTCCACGCACCTTCGATGGAGTCGATGTAGTAGTAGCTAGCGTTGATCTTCGTCTCGAAGCGAACATCGTCGAAGATGTAGAACTCAGCTTCGGCGCCGAAATACACCGTGTCTGCGATGCCGGTCGAGGTGAGGTAAGCCTCAGCCTTCGCGGCAATGCCGCGTGGATCGCGGCTGTAGGGCTCGTTGGTGTACGGATCAAGGATCGAGTGGTTAACGACGATCGTCTTCGCGTCGCGGAAGGGATCGAGGAACGCCGACGTGGGGTCAGGCATGAGCTTCATGTCTGATTCGTGGATCGCCTGGAAGCCGCGGATCGACGATCCGTCGAACATCAGGCCTTCCTCGATCGTGTCGGCGGTGAAGTGGCTCGCGGGCATGTTGAAGTGCTGCATCACGCCAGGAAGGTCGATGAAGCGGACATCGATAAATTCGATGTCGTTGTCCTTGATGTACTTCAACATCTCATCTGCGGTGCTGAACATTGATCCTCCGACATCCGGTGCCTCGTATTTGCCTCATGACCGGATCGGTCCGTGCCACGAGGCGCAGTCAACCACGTACCCATCCAGTACCTAAGGATAGGCTCCCGCGATTTCCAACTGGTGTGGGCATTGTTTCGCCGGTGTTTCACTGGGAGATACGGTGATCCTATGGAACTGGTGAAGGCCGGGTTAGGTCGCCGACTTGGTGCAATTTGCATCGATTGGGGCGCATCGCTATTGGTGGTGCAGGTGTTATTTGGACGCACATACCCCTACGGCACGCCGACATCGTCGCTGATCACGGGAATCGTCTTTGTGGTGGAGATCGCCGTGCTGACTAGCTTGATGGGCGGGTCATTTGGACAAGTTGTGCTGGGAGTGCGCGTTGTCCGGACAGATGGCTCGCGATTGTGGCCGTTGCGGGTCCTAGGACGGACACTGCTGCTGTTTTTGGTGATCCCCGCGGTGATCATGGACTCTGATGGCAGAGGGCTCCACGACAAGGCTGTCGACTCGCGAACGATTCGTATGCCACGAAGGAAAAGCTAGCCGCGCGAAGCGCGTGACTGACGAGGCAGCGGACCCTTCGGCAGCGGGATTGCACTCTGGCGTTGGGAGAGGGCTTCTAGCCGGCGGCGGATGTCATTGGACTCTGCGGGGCGAAGATTCTTAGGCAGCTTGCCCATTTCTTTCTGCAGACGGGAAATACGAATCTGACCCTCTTCTGTGCCCACTTGCATTTCGTAGATCGGGATTTCGGGCAGCCAGCGTGCAGTCTTTTTGCGCTCAGTGGCGAGAAGTGGAACGACTCGGCTTGGGGCGCCCTCGCCGACGAGAATGATCCCGCAGCGGCCCACGACTCTGCTGACGAGATCCTGATTACGGGTGACCGCGACCGCAGGTGTGACCGTCCAGTTGCCGCGCATGCTTTCGATGACAGCGGCGGCGGCTCCTGGTTGTCCCTCAATGGACTTATAGGCCGAACGCATGGCCACCCGGCTGAACCAAAACAGCGCCGCGATCGCACCTGCAGGTACACCGATGATGACTCCGGTTGGCCAGTTCATGAAGAACGACAGCGGGGCGGCAATGACAACTCCGACGCCGAGGAAGATGCCGAGCATCTCCCAGGGGAGAGTGGGCCGACCGGCCTTGGCCATGCGGAAGTTCTCCTTGATGGTGGAGAACCGAGACTTGAGACCGGAGAAGCGCGCCATGGGAAGTAAGCCTACGCGCCAAGGCCGGTGCGCGCAGCGATGGCCTCGGCGTACAGCCGTCCGGCTCGATACGACGAGCGAACGAGGGGGCCGCTGAGCACCCCAAGGAAGCCAATTTCACGGGCGGTCTGCTCGAGAGCCACGAACTCGTCGGGGTGTACCCACCGGGCGACGGGGTGATGGCGCGACGAGGGGCGAAGGTACTGAGTGATGGTCACCAAGTCGCAACCAGCGTCATGCAAGTCCTGGAGAGCTTGGCCCACCTCGTCGGGCTCTTCTCCCATGCCCAGAATCAGATTTGACTTCGTGACAAGTCCGAAGGCGCGAGCTTGAGTGATGACGTCGAGCGAGCGCTCGTATTCGAAGGCCGGCCGAACAGTGCGGAAGAGCCGTGGAACGGTCTCGAGATTGTGGGCGAGCACCTGTGGTCCCGCTTCGAATACCTCTGTGAGCAAGGTGGGGTTGCCGCTGAAGTCGGGAATGAGAATCTCAACGCCGGTGTCTGGATTGACTTCGTGAATTGCCCTAATCGTCTCGGCATACAGCCAAGCGCCTTCGTCTTCGAGATCATCGCGCGCCACACCAGTGACGGTCGCATAACGCAGTTGCATTGTGCGAACTGATTCGGCAACGCGTCGCGGCTCATCGCGATCGAGGGGGGCTGGTTTCCCAGTGTCGATTTGGCAGAAATCGCATCGACGGGTGCACTGTTCGCCGCCAATGAGGAACGTTGCTTCACGGTCCTCCCAGCATTCGTAAATGTTTGGGCAACCCGCTTCTTGACAGACCGTGTGGAGGCCTTCGCGCTTCACCAAAGCTTGCAGGGACAAGAACTCTGGACCTGTCCGGGCGCGCGTCTTTATCCACTCGGGCTTGCGTTCAATCGGAGTCTGAGCGTTGCGCGCCTCAATGCGAAGGAGCTTGCGCTCGGCGTTGCCCTGGGATGTCACGGGCTCAACCTTACGGAGTCCAGAAGAGGTTGCCAGCGCTGGAGGTGTTCTTCCACCACATCTGCTGCTGCGTGAATGGAGATTGGGCGCCCGAGTTCGGCACTCAGGCTGGTGACTGTGGCATCTTGGAGACCGCACGGCACAATGCGACCAAACTCGGCTAAATCGCACTCGCAGTTCAGCGCGAACCCGTGCATAGTGACGCCTTTTGCGACGCGTACGCCGATTGCAGCCACCTTGCGATCTGGGCCCTTCTCATCAGCGGCTATCCACACCCCGCTCCGCCCACTAATGCGTGTGGTGGGAAGTCCCAGATCGGCGCAGACACCAATCAGCAGTGCCTCGAGTTGGCGTACGTAGTCCACGACAGCGAGGGGCTCACGAAGATGCACGATGGGGTAGCCGACGAGTTGTCCGGGGCCGTGCCACGTGATGCGCCCGCCGCGGTCAACGTCGATGACCGGCGTGCCATCGATCGGCCGATCGCCTACCTCGGTGCGGCGACCAGCGGTATAAACGGCTTGGTGTTCGAGCAGCAGAACAGTGTCTTCTACTCGCTTGCAGACAACATCGTTGTGCAGCTCACGCTGTGCTTCCCAGGCCACGGCGTAGTCGATCTGGTTGACACCGAGATCCCACCGGACAACGCGCACCTACAAGCGTCCGATCTCAAGACGTGTCTCGAGAGTCTCGCCGCCGACACGTTCAATGCGGTAGGCCGCAGATTGAGACGACGGCAAGTCGGCAATGACTTCAACGGGTTCAGTGCCCTCGTACAGCAAGCCAATGCCGTCGTCGGTAGCGAAGGTGGTGGGCAGAGTGCCGTCTGCCACGAGTGAGTGCACCATTGGGCGTCGCTGCGCCTCGCTGTCGTAGTGCACGCCGTTGCCGTAAGGAATGAGCCCCAGCGCATTCGTCACAGGCGCAAGCGTGGGGCCGAACGAGTCAGTGGGGCCACCGACGTGCCAGCAAATGGATCCAGCGCTCACGCCCGCGAGAACGGTGCCGCGGTCCCAAGCATTACGCATAGCGTCATCAACGCCGTGCAAACTCCACAGCGCAAGCAGGTTGGCAACACTGCCCCCGCCGACCCAGATCAAGTCACTGCGGCCGAGGATTTCATCAGGCTCTCGGTTCGGCATGGTGAATAGAGCGAGATGATCAACTTCGGCAATGCCGGAAAGCGCCGAGTACATGCGCGACAGGTACGAGTCCGAGTCACCACTTGCGGTGAGAACGAGACAGACGCGTGGCCGCTCCTTGCCGGTCAGTCGCAGCCCCTCCAGAATGGTTTGCCCGGGGACCATCACGCCCCATCGATTAGTGGGCAAGAACCCGCCGCTGGTGGCCAAGATGCGTCGTGTCATGTGAGCCCTCCTAGGTGTGCCTTGACTGATTCTGCTACGCGCCTACCGCTGACCATCGCACCTTGGATAGAAGCGGTGTCTCTGTGGTCGCCCGCGACGAAGACTCCACCGCCAAGATCGACGGGGAGTCGTCGAGAGAACGGTGGGTTCTGGGCCGGAAGAGCGAAGGGAATCTCGTATGTGCCGACGAGTTCCCAATCTGCAGCGTTGGTGGCATACAGCTCCGAAAGGTGACCAAGAATGTCGCTCTGTTTCATGTGTCCGTATAGACCCAAAGCGGAGGAGGAGACGAGAACTCGGCCGTGGCTGGCGTACGAAGGTGCTGCGTGGCTGAGCACGACGGAGTTGGTGAGCGGTCCATGCGTTACGCGGCCGTCTAGAACGAGAATAGGCTTTCCACGGGTGAGGGATTGTGGTGGGACGTGGGCGAGGTGGTACCACGTGGTCACTGCCCTCGCCGGTGGCACGGGAAGGTCGGGGAGCAGCATCGACACTCCCGGAACATCCGCAGCCACGATGATGGCGTGTGCGCGGTGGCTTCCGCTGGTGAGGTGCGCTGTCTGTTTCTCAATAGACAAGGCTCGTACGCCCAAAGAGATGGACTCCCGTGGGATTCCATCTGCGATCTGTAGGGGGATCGCCTGCATCCCCCGAGCAGGGACTGAGGGCGTGCCGCGTACAAATGAGCGCAGTACGAGGTCCATGAATCGACGCGATGTTGCAAGTGAATCATCAAGGAAGACGCCAGCTAGGAAAGGTCGAATGAACCTATCGATGAGTTCGGCGGACACTCCCGCTGAGCGCAAGGCGTCGTAGGCGTCGACATCTGGGCGCTGCGCGAGGCCGCTTGATGAGGCGACAGCACATCCCAGGGCATACGCCGCGAATCGAGACTTAGCGAACTTCGAACCAACATCTGCTCGAAGTGCTCCGAAAAGGGATCCACCACGGCGCGGGTCGGCGATGACGTACAAACCCGAGTCAGTGAGAACCTGCGCGCCGGGAGTGAAGCTACGCAGAGCTAATGCGTCGACATCGAGTGCTCGCTGTACCTCGGGGTAAGCCGGGTTAATGAGTTGGAAGCCTCGATCAAGGAGCAAGCCGTCAACTTCGTCTGTTCTAATCCGACCACCGACAGCATCAGAGGCCTCGACTACAGCGACGTGGTAACCGGCTCTGACTAGTTCGCGTGCACACGTCAGGCCGGCTAGACCCGCACCAATGACGAGCGCATCGCTGTCGTAGTCCACGTCAGGAGGCTAATGCACTTCGGATCGCGGTATCGATGTCTGCGTCCTGCCACACAAAGCCACGTGACTCCAGAAGCGCAGGTATAACCCGCTGACTGCCAAGCACGTCTTGAGAGAACTCGCCGAGGGCCGCTTTGAGCGCGAATGCAGGCACGGGGAGAACTGTGGGTCGGCCCAGCACACGCCCCATAGCGGCGGTGACTTCCTTATTGGTGACCGGCGTAGGCGCAGTGAGATTGACCGGTCCTGACATGGGGTTCTCAAGAAGGTGCACTAGAGCGGCGACCTCATCACGAAGGGAGATGAAAGACCAGTACTGGCTGCCAGAGCCGACTCGTCCGCCAAGACCAGCCTTAAAGATGGGGAACAGTTTCGCCCAGGCGCCGCCGTCACCACTGACCACAAGTCCGGTACGTGCGAACGCCGTCGGAACGCCAGCGTCGATCGCCGCCGCAGCAGACTTTTCCCATTCGCCCACGACGCCAGCCAAGAATCCAGCGCCTTGGGGTGCGGATTCATCGACTGCCTTATCGGCAGTGTCTCCATAGAAGCCGATGGCGGAACCACAGATAAAAGCGACAGCGGGTGCAGGCAAAGATGCGATCGCAGCCGAGATCGTCCGAGTGCCCTCGACACGAGAGTTCAAGATTTCTTGCTTGTAGGCATCGGTCCACCGGTGATCACCGACTCCGGCGCCGGCGAGATGAAAGACCGCTTGGGTGTCGACAAAACGAGCCATGTCGACAGTCCCGCGCGCGGGATCCCACTGTGCTTCATCGGGTGCAGCCGGCGCTCGTCGAACCAGTCGCAGGACGTCATGGCCTCGCTGGCGTAATGCGGTAACTAGGGCTGAGCCAATCAGGCCAGTACTGCCCGTGACGGCGATTTTCATGCGGTGTTGAGATCTCCTTCGAATGATCCTTCTTCGAGACGCTGCTTGATTGCCCCGAGGAAGCGAGCAGCATCGGCGCCATCCACGAGGCGGTGGTCGTAGCTCAGCGCGAGGTACACCATGCTGCGGACGGCGATGAGGTCATTGCCATTATCGTCGGCCATCACCACCGCACGTTTCACAATCGCGCCGGTGCCCAGAATCGCCACCTGAGGGAGGTTGATGATTGGCGTGTCGAATAGCGCTCCGCGGCTACCGGTATTGGTGATGGTGAAGGTGCCACCGCCCAACTCGTCCGGCGACACTTTGTTGGTGCGGGTGCGCTCCGCGACATCAGCAATGCGACGGGCGAGTGCGGCGATGGTGAGATCTTCTGCACCGCGGATCACCGGAACCAAGAGCCCTCGCTCTGTGTCGACGGCGATGCCGAGGTTGGTGGCATCGTGGTAGGTGATCTCCGTGGAGTCGGCATTGAGCGATGCATTGAGTTGTGGGAAATGGCGCAATGCCTCGACTGTTGCCTTGGCAAAGAAGGGCAGAAAAGTGAGCTTGGCGTTTTCGCGGGCCGCAAAGCCGCTCTTGGACTTATTGCGCAGATTAGAC
>JBIHZU010000002.1:0-39359 GCA_044240285.1 Candidatus Nanopelagicales bacterium
GTCTACGTATGGTTCGACGCGCTTCTCAACTACATCACGGCGGTGGGCTACGGCGCAGATCCCGACACCGTAGAAGCTGAGTTATTCGAGCGTACGTGGCCGGTTGACGTGCACTTAGTCGGCAAGGACATTCTGCGATTCCATGCGGTCTACTGGCCCGCGATGTTGATGGCGGCCGAACTTCCCTTGCCACGCAAGGTCTTTGCGCACGGCTGGTTGTTGGTGGGCGGTGAGAAGATGAGTAAGACGCGATTGACGGGCATCGCTCCCGCACAGATTATCGACCACTTCGGTGCCGATGCGTTCCGCTACTACTTCCTGCGCGCAATCACCTTTGGTAACGACGGCTCTTTTTCGTGGGAAGACATGTCTGCGCGCTACACATCAGAGCTGGCGAATGGCTTGGGCAACCTCGCCTCGCGAGCCACAGCGATGGTCGAGAAGTACTGCAGTGGCGCGGTTCCAGCGCCCAGTGTTTACACCGATGCAGACCTGCGGATCCAGCAGCAATTGGTCGAAGCAGTGGATGCGGCCGACACTGCATACCTCGCACTCGACTTCTCGACAGGCATCGGAGCGGTCAATGGTTTCGTCGAAGCCGTCAATCGCTATGTGACAGAGCAAGAGCCGTGGAAGGTTGCCAAGGACGATTCACAGATCGAGAGGCTGCACACCATCCTCTACGTCCTGTGCGATTCATTGCGCGCTATTGCGGTCCTGCACCATGCGTTGATGCCTCGAGTAACTGCTCTCATGTGGGAGCAGATCGGTGCTGTTGTGCTCGGTGGCATTTCTGATCAGCGCGTCCAGCATGCAGCTTTGTGGGGCTTGCTTCCCGTCGGAGCCCGTGTCACCAAGGGCGAGATTCTCTTCCCACGTCTGGAAGATCCGGTCGAAGCGTGAAGGGTCTCCCCGAGATCCCCGTGGGATTGACCACTCCTGTTGTGGATACCCACTGCCATCTCGACATCCACGACTCCGAACGTGCAGGGTTGCACATGAGTGTCGACGAGGCCCTTGCAGCCGCAGCAGGCGTCGGTGTGACTCGAGTCGTGCAGGTGGGTTGCGATGTCGAGTCGGCTCGTTGGTCAGTGGCGCTTGCGAATTCACGCGATGATGTCGTGGCGGCCGTTGCGCTGCATCCCAATGAAGCGGCTCGACTTGTCGAGCGTGGTGGTCGACCCGCGCTGGAGTCGGCATACGACGAGATCGCATCGCTCGCACGACATCCGAAGGTTCGCGCAATTGGCGAAACCGGCCTTGACTACTTCCGCACCAAGGGAGACGGCCAGGAGATCCAGCGCGAGTCCTTCCGCTGGCACATCGATCTAGCGATCGAACTGGGCAAGACACTCGTGATTCACGATCGCGATTCGCACGATGACGTCTTGGAGACCTTAGAGAAGCACGGCGCACCTTCACGAGTGGTTTTTCACTGCTTTTCGGGTGATGCAGCGATGGCACGACATTGTGCGGAGCGCGGCTGGTTCATGTCGTTCGCTGGTGTCGTGACCTTCGCAAGTAATGACGCCTTGCGGGAGGCGTTGGTGGAGGTCCCTAACGATCTCGTGCTCGTGGAGACCGATGCGCCCTATCTCACCCCCGTGCCACACCGAGGCGCAACGAATGCGTCCTATCTTGTGCCGCTGACTGTGCGGTCGATGGCCGAGACGCGTGGCGTTGACGTAGATGAACTCTCCGCGGCCTTGTGGCGCAATGCCGAAAGCGCGTTCGGCGCACTATGACCGGCTATTTGTGAGCGAGTCGTTGCTCGGTCCAGTTCAGGTACGCGAACTCGCGGAACGCTATGGCATTCGACCGACAAAGCAACGTGGGCAGAACTTTGTCATTGACCCCAACACTGTTCGACGCATTGCCCGAGTGGCGGAGGTCGGGGCTGATGACGTGGTGCTCGAAGTGGGCCCGGGCCTCGGCAGCCTGACTCTCGCGCTGCTTCCGCTGGTCCGTCGTGTGATCGCAGTGGAGATTGACGAGACGCTGGCTAGCGCCCTCCCGAAGACCATCGGGGAGTACCAGCCGGAACATCTTGACCGACTCGACGTGGTGTGTGCCGACGCGCTGCACATCAAAGACCTACCAGAGGCTCCGACCGCGTTGGTATCGAATCTTCCCTACAACGTGGCGGTGCCTGTGCTTCTGCACGTACTGGAGACCTACCCGACCATTCGTCGTTGTCTAGTGATGGTGCAAGCCGAGGTCGCTGATCGGCTCGCTGCGCCACCGGGTTCGCGTACCTATGGCGTGCCCAGCGTGAAGGCCCGTTGGTATGCCGATGTGCGTCTCGCCGGCTCGGTGCCACCCTCGGTGTTCTGGCCGGCACCGCGTGTCGACTCCGGACTCGTCCTCTTGGAGCGCCGCGACCCGCCGACTACCCATGCCTCGCGTGCGGCCGTCTTCGCTGCGATTGACGCGGCCTTTGCACAACGCAGGAAGGGGCTGCGTTCTGCCCTGGGCCAGTGGGCCGGGGGAGCAGTGCGCTCGGAGGAGATTTTGCGAGCCGCGGGATTCGATCCCATGACGCGTGGGGAGATGCTCTCAGTCGAGGACTTCGCGCGCATCGCCGAGCGACGGTCGTAGGCTCTCGTTATGCGTCAGCACATTGCCCGTGCACCTGCGAAGGTCAATCTGCAACTTTCGGTCGGGCCACTCCAAGATGATGGTTTCCACGATCTCGTCACGGTCTTCCATGCTGTTGCGCTCTTTGACGATGTACACGCGACGGCTGCCGAACCGGGCGCGGGTATCTCGCTCTCGGTCACGGGAGTTCAGCGTGACTTGGTGCCCCTCGACGCCAGCAATCTTGCTTGGCGCGCGGCACAGGCGCTAGCGAATCACGCGGGCGTTGACCCTGACGTACACCTACGCATCACCAAGGGCATCCCGGTCGCCGGTGGCATGGCCGGTGGCAGTGCGGACGCGGCAGCTGCGCTCGTTGCCTGTGATTCGTTGTGGGGTCTGCGCACACCACGAGCCAAGTTGATGGAGATCGCGGCAACTTTGGGGTCAGACGTTCCCTTCGGTCTTCATGGCGGCACGGCAATTGGCACCGGTCGTGGCGAGATTTTGACGCCGGTGCTCACACGGAGTTCCTTCTGGTGGGTGTTCGCCCTTGCTGAAGGAGGTCTTTCGACTCCGGCGGTCTACGCCGAGTGCGATCGTCTTCGCGCTGGAAGCGCTGTCGCTGCACCGATGCTCTCCGGCCCGCTTATGTCGGCACTGCGCTCGGGCGACGCGACCGAAGTAGCCAAGAACCTCAGCAACGACCTTGAGCGCGCTGCTGTGTCACTGCGCCCTTCACTCTCGCGAGTTCTCGGACTTGGTGAGGAATATGCAGCTCTGCGCGCAATCGTGTCGGGCAGCGGACCCACGTGTGCATTCCTAGCTCGCGATGGCGAGCATGCCTTGGACTTGTCCGTAGCGCTTTCGTCAGCGGGACTATGCCGCACAGTGGTCAGAGCTGCGGGCCCAGTGCCCGGAGCCACACTTACGTAGTGAGCTGCTCAGCTACTTGGCGACTTTGGCTGCGTCTGCAGCCGTTTTGGCTGCCAACGCCTTCTTGTAGCCACGAATTTTGTGACTCTTCTCTGGGTCGACGAGCTTGCCGGCGAGACGCAAGGGCTTGGGCCAGCGCACGTCGTAGGCCAATCGCGTCTGTTCGAGCCAGCGGATCGCACGCGCGCTGGCGTCGATCTGTCCGCGGAGCACTCCATGACGGGCGCATGTTGGATCTGCGTGATGCAGGTTGTGCCATGACTCACCCAGTGAGGGGATGGCCAACCAGTTGACGTTGGTCGAGTTGTCACGCGAGTTGAACGGACGCTTGCCGAAGACGTGACAGATGGAGTTGATCGACCACGTCACGTGATGCACGAGGGCGACTCGGACCAGTCCGGCCCAGAAGAATGCCGTGATGGCGCCCTGCCACGACCATGTGATGAGCCCGCCGATTACTGCTGGCAGAAGCAGGGAAGCCAGAACGAGCCACATGAAACTCCTGGTGATCCGGCGGAGGTCGTTGTCCTCGGCGAGATCAGGCGCCCAGCGTTCGATGGAGGACTGCTGATCAGAGAACAGCCAGCCCGCATGAGCCCACCACAGACCCTTGGTGAGGGCCCACGGGGTCTTACCGAAGCGCCATGGAGAGTGCGGATCGTTTGCTTCGTCACTGAAGGCGTGATGGCGGCGGTGATCGGCGACCCACTGGCCGATGGATCCCTCGACGGCAAGTGAACCGGTGAGCGCGAGCAGGATCTTGACCGTCCGGTTGGTCTTGAAGGACCCGTGAGTGAAGTAGCGGTGGAATCCAACCGTGATGCCGCCGGCACTAAGCACGTAGAAGACCAAGAAGATTACTACGTCAGTCCAAGACAGCCAGCCCTGCCATGCGACTGGGATCGCGGCAATGACAGCCATCAGGGGGATCACAATGAAGACGACGATCATCAACTTCAGGAGCGTGCTGGGCGGGGTTTCCTCCACATCGGAAAGGGGCTTGCGTTCGGGCGCTGCCGTGGTCATGCCGTCTCCTTGCAGTGGGGAATGCTCGCAGGAATCAATCTACCTCAGGATGCCCTGCCTTGCCTTTCCTCACCCGGTGTCACAATGATCACTGTAATTTTCCAAGATGGAGCCGTCCCGGTTCGTCTAATGGCAGGACAAGAGCCTTTGGAGCTCTGTATGGGGGTTCGACTCCCTCACCGGGAGCCCACGTGTGGGCGATAGTGTGGCTAGGTCACACCATCAGGAGGTCCCGTGTCCGCATCCCCCCGCCCCGCAGTGGTCGTGATTCTCGCGGCCGGCGAAGGCACCCGGATGCGCTCGGCGTTGCCGAAAGTTCTGCATCGCGTTGCGGGCCGTTCACTTGTTGAGCACGTAGTTGAGTCTGCGGCCCATCTGTCACCGGCGCGTGTTGTTGTCGTTGTTGGACACGGACGCGAGCAGGTCACTGCGCACATCACGGAGATCTCTCCGTGGGTCACAACCGTCGTTCAAGAGGAGCAGCTCGGCACAGGTCATGCCGTGCGCGTCACCTTGGCCGCCATGGGTGCAATTGAGGGTGGCCCAGTAGTCGTACTCACGGGTGATACCCCGCTGCTGACCGGAGTCACCCTCGAAACCCTCCTCGCGCACCACTCGGCTACAGACGCTGCCGCAACAGTGCTGACGGCCGTACTTGAAGATCCGACGGGATATGGCCGCATTGTGCGCGGTTCTGATGGCCAAGTACGCCAGATTGTCGAACATCGCGATGCTGACGATGCCGTGCTCTCGATTAATGAGATCAACTCTGGGATGTACGTCTTTGATGCTGCGCAGCTGGCTGCGGCGCTTGCACAAATCACAACGGCAAATGCGCAAGGGGAGGAATACCTCACCGACGTTATTGCGATCCTGCGCACTTCGGGAGCCCGTGTCGAAGCGATCGCTGCAAGCGACCCGACCGAGATCATGGGTGTTAACGATCGCGTGCAACTTGCTGAGGCGGGTGCCCACATGCGCGATCGCATTAACGCCCGATGGATGCGCGCCGGTGTCACGATGGTGGACCCGTCCAGTGTGTGGATCGACGTTGACGTAGACCTCGCTCGCGATGTGACCTTGCTCCCCGACACGCACCTGATCGGCCCAACGGTTATCGCTGAGGGTTCGGTCGTTGGCCCCGGTACGACGTTGAAGGCCTGCGAGGTCGGGGAGCGTGCCACGGTTCGGCACACTTGGGCCGAACTCGCGGTCATCGGTCCCGACGCATCCGTTGGTCCGTATACCTACCTACGTCCGGGCACCATGCTGGGCGCTCATACCAAGGCCGGTGCATTCGTGGAGATGAAAAACGCGTCTCTAGGTGATGGTTCCAAGGTGCCGCATCTTTCCTATGTCGGAGATGCCCAGATCGGCGAAGGCTCAAATATTGGTGCCTCCACCGTTTTCGTCAATTACGACGGAGTCGAGAAGCACACCACCGTCATCGGTGATCAGGTCCGAGTAGGCAGCGACACGATGCTCGTTGCGCCTGTCACTATCGGCGATGGGGCCTACACCGCGGCAGGATCCGTCATTACCGAGGATGTTCCCCCGGGAGCAATGGCAGTTGCACGGGCGCAGCAGCGCAACATCGAAGGATGGGTCGAACGCCGTCGTGGCGGCACGAAGTCAGCACAAGCAGCAGCACGAGCCAAGGACAATCCGAAGGAGGACGCATGACGGGTCTGAGTGTTCCCACCAGTAAGCAGTTGGTGCTGCTGAGTGGGCGCGCCCATCCAGAGCTCGCCGCAGAGGTGGCCGAGCAACTCGGCATCTCCTTGTCTGTGACTTCTGCCTACGACTTCGCCAACGGAGAGATCTTCGTGCGATTCGAGGAGTCGGTGCGCGGTTGCGATGTGTTCGTGCTGCAGAGCCACACCACGCCAATCAATACGTGGATTATGGAGCAGCTGATCATGGTCGACGCGCTTAAGCGCGCATCTGCCAAGCGCATCAACCTGATCATTCCGTTCTACGGGTATGCCCGCCAGGACAAGAAGCACCGCGGACGTGAGCCCATCTCCGCCCGGCTGCTCGCTGACCTTTTTAAGGCTGCAGGTGCAAGTCGCATCATGACGGTCGATCTACACACGTCGCAGATCCAAGGGTTCTTTGATGGCCCCGTCGATCATCTCTTCGCACTTCCGCTGCTCTCGGAGCACGTAGCCAGCCGCGTTGATCGTCGCGAGATCACCGTGGTGTCTCCGGACGCGGGCCGCGTGCGTGTGGCCGAGCGCTGGACAGACGTGCTCGGTGCGCCCCTAGCGATCATTCACAAGCGCCGTGACCCGGACGTCCCCAACCAGGTCACCATGCTCGAGGTCGTCGGAGACGTCGAGGGCCGCGTGTGTGTCGTAGTCGATGACATGATCGATACGGGTGGCACCATTGCGAAGGCCGCCCAGACCCTCATGGACTTCGGCGCCAAGGACGTCATTGTGGCCGCTACCCACGGAATCCTCAGCAAGCCAGCCGCAGAGCGCCTCCGCGATGCCCCGATTTCGGAGGTAGTCGTGACGAACACCCTCCCGATCCCGGAGGATCAGCGCTTCGACAAGCTCACGATCCTCTCGATCGCCCCGATCCTCGCCCGGGCCGTCTATGAGGTCTTCACGGACGGCTCCGTCACTCGCATGTTCGAGGGGGAGCACGAGTCGTCGGCCTGATTCGGTCGTTCGTGGTCGGTGGGCTAGACTGGCGCGCTGAAACCCATGAAGGAGTAGTCGTGTCGCAGGTTCGTCTTGTTGCTGAGCCCCGTTCCGATTTTGGCAAGGGCGCAGCTCGTCGTCTTCGCCGCGCTGGCCAGGTGCCTGCGGTGATCTACGGTGCTGGTGAGCTCCTGCATGTCGCGCTCCCGGGCCACGAGCTCACTCTCGCTCTCACCAAGCCACGTGTCGTCCTTGAGGTGGAGTTTGGTGGCACCGTCACTCTGACCAAGCCCCGAGATATCCAGCGCGATGTGGTCAGCCGTCAGCTCGAGCATGTCGACCTCATTGTCGTCACCAAGGCGGAGGCTGGCGATCGCGCTGCCGAGGCAGTGGTTATCGCCGACGCTGAGGCTGTGGCTGAGGCTGAGGGCAACGCTTTCTGACGTGGACAGCCCGTGGCTCGTCGTGGGTTTGGGCAATCCGGGGCCTGAATACGCAGCGACGCGTCACAACGTCGGCGCGATGGCCGTCGCCACACTCGCATCCCGTCTCAACGAAAGACTCACGGCGCACAAGCGTGGCCGCAGTGACGTTGTCGAGGCCCGCATCTCGCAGCAACGTTCGGTATTGGCCATTCCGCGCAGTTTCATGAACGAATCAGGTGGTCCAGTTTCTGCCTTGCTCGAGTTTTACAAGGTCGATCCGACTCATCTCATAGTTGTGCACGACGAACTAGACATCGCTTTTGCCGCGCTTCGAGTGAAGTTCGGTGGAGGTGACGGCGGGCACAATGGGCTCAAGAGCATCCGACGCTCGATCGGCACCGGTGAGTATCTCCGGGTTCGGGTGGGCATCGGACGTCCACCCGGTCGGCAAGACCCCGCTGATTTCGTGCTTCGGGCGTTTGGTTCTGAAGAGCGCAAGGAACTCCCGGTAGTGCTTGAGCAGGTGGCTGACGCGATCGAGTCTTTAGTTGTTGCTGGTCTTGAACGCACGCAGAACGTGTACAACTCCATCGATGGAAAGGCGACATGATGTCCACCGATAGCGAACTGTCCGTCACGTCAGCGATTGAGGCTGGCCAACTCCTGCTGGACCTGCGAGCGACGTTCGGCGAATTGGATCCCGCCGACACAGACACGGCAAATCGACTCCGCAAAGAAGCTGACCGCGCTTCCCACCTGCTGATTGTCGACCGACTCGGATCTGCTCGGCCCAATGATTGCATTCTCAGTGAGGAAGGCAAGGACGACCTTGCCCGCCTCGGCGCTGATCGGGTCTGGATAGTCGATCCCCTTGATGGCACGTTTGAGTACGGCCAAGGACGTTCGGATTTTGCGGTTCACATCGTGTTGTGGGTTCGAGACGAGTCCGCGCCGACAGGTGGGCGGCTTGAGGCGAGCACGGTCGAACTCCCGGCGCAAAAACTCACACGCACCGATACCGATCCGGCGGGTCTGTCTTTCGCTTTGCCCGCGGATCGACCGATCCGCATCGTGGCATCGCGTAGCCGTGCACCCAAGTGGCTGCCCGCCGCGGTCGTGACTCTGGCGGAACGCCTCGGCCGCGAGGTCGAGGTTATTGACGTGGGATCTGTTGGGGCAAAAGTCAATGAGATCCTCTGCGGACGGGCGGATGCCTACGTACACGACACCGGCTTTTACGAGTGGGATGTCGCGGCGCCCTACGCCGTTGCGCACCAATACGGCTTGCACGCATCGCATGTCGATGGCGCACCCATCGTTTTCAATGCAGATCCGCCGTACGTCAACAGTCTGCTTGTCGCAATCCCGCCACTTCTTTCAGACCTACGGGCGGTCTTCGCGGAGGCCAGTTCCTCGTGACTCTTGTCGCGCTTCTGCGATTGGCCCAGGCGGATCCAGCATTTGCCGAGGCAATGCGGCTGGCTGGTCTTCAGCGCGGTGCGGTGAGTGATGTCGGAATTACTGCCCCTGCCTCTTTGCGAAGTCTGATTGCTTCAGGTGTGGCTCAGCACCGCACGGTCCTATTGGTGACTGCTACTGGACGTGAAGCTGAGGATTTGTGTTCCTCACTTCAGGGGGCAATCGACGGCGTATGTGCGGAGTTTCCGGCTTGGGAGACACTTCCGCATGAGCGGCTCTCGCCCTCAGCAGACACAGTCGGCCGACGCATTGACCTGCTGTCACGCCTAGCTGATCCGAGCCGCGATGTGCGTGTGATTGTTGCTCCGGTCCGTTCGATTCTGCAGCCCATCGTGCAAGGGCTAGGTCGATTGAAGCCGCTTGTGATTCGCGAGGGCGAAGATATCGACATTGATGCAATCGCGTACGCCTTAGTCGAACGTGGCTACACCCGCACGGATCTAGTCGAACGCCGCGGCCACTTCGCTATCCGTGGCGGCATCATTGATGTGTTTCCACCGACCGCTGAGCATCCATTGCGCGCTGAGCTGTGGGGTGACACGGTCGAAGAGGTTCGCAGTTTCGCCGTTGCGGATCAGCGGTCCCTTGAGGCAGTGCCTGATGGCATTAACTGTCTCCCAGTGCGCGAACTGCAGCTCACGAGCCAAATTCGTGAGCGTGCTGCGGCGCTAGTAGACGCGCACCCGGAAGTTGCAGATCTTCTCGCCCGCATCGCAGAAGGCGTAACTGTGGATGGCATGGAGGCTCTTGCTCCATTGTTGGCAGAGGGCATGGAGACCTTGCTCGACGTCGTTCCCGACGACACCCTTGTGCTGGTCTGCGATCCAGAGCGAGTGCGTGCGCGAGCGCATGAACTCGTTGCGACGTCACAGGAGTTCCTTGAGGCGTCTTGGCACAACGCGACGGTGGGCAACAGCACACCCATTGACCTCGCAGCGGCTGCCTATCGGTCGATAAGCGACCTTCGCGAAATTGCTTCCGCTCGCCAATTGCCGTGGTGGTGGATAACGCCATTCGCCGACGACAGTGACGTTGAGTCCTTGGTGATCGATGCTCAAGAAGGTCAGGCCTATCGCGGTGACATTGAGCGGGTGATTGGCGATGTGCGCGCGCACCTCGTGCAAGGCATGAGCGTGGTATGGGCTTGCGAAGGCCATGGCTCTGCCGAACGCACGGTCGAGTCGTTGGTTGCGGCCGAGATCGCGGCCACACTTGTCTCCGATCTTGACGATGCTCCTCGCGCCGGAATCGTGACCGTGGTAACCGCCCGCATCTATCACGGCTTCGTGTCACCGTCGATGAATCTTTTGCTCATCACCGAGGACGACGTTGTTGGCCAGCGCTCCTCGACGCGTGACATGCGCCGAATGCCATCTCGGCGCCGCGCGACTCTTGATCCGTTGCAACTCAAAGTGGGCGATTTCGTCGTCCATGAGCAGCATGGCGTAGGTCGCTACGTCGAGATGGCACAACGAGTTGTGGCCGGGGCGACGCGTGAATATCTCGTGCTCGAATACGCATCCAGTAAGCGCGGCCAGCCTGCGGACCGGCTCTACGTGCCGATGGATCAACTCGATCAGGTCACGCGCTACGTGGGCGGCGAGGCGCCGACAGTGCATCGACTCGGTGGCGCGGATTGGGAGAAGGCCAAAGGTCGTGCTCGAAAAGCTGTACGCCAGATCGCTGGTGAACTCATTCGCCTTTATGCAGCGCGTATGTCTGCTCCCGGATATGCATTCGGTCCGGATACTCCTTGGCAGCGCGAACTTGAGGATGCTTTCGCCTACGTGGAGACTCCCGATCAGTTGTCGTGCATTGATGAGGTCAAGGCCGACATGGAAAAGGCCATCCCCATGGACCGGCTCATCTGTGGTGACGTCGGTTACGGCAAGACCGAGATCGCGGTGCGCGCGGCGTTCAAAGCCGTGCAGGATGGTCGTCAGGTGGTTGTACTTGTCCCCACCACACTTCTCGTGCAGCAGCATTTGTCAACGTTTGGCGAACGATTCGCGCCGTTCCCCGTGAAGATCGCCGGTCTCTCTAGATTCCAGACCGCTAAGGAAGCGACCGCCGTCGTGGAGGCGGTGGCTGACGGCACCGTCGACGTTGTCATCGGCACGCACCGCCTCCTCACGTCGCAAATGCGATTCAAAGACTTGGGTCTGGTCATCGTTGATGAAGAACAACGCTTCGGAGTTGAACACAAGGAGCATTTGAAGGCTCTACGCACCAATGTCGATGTGCTGACGATGTCCGCAACACCGATCCCGCGATCCTTGGAGATGGCTGTCACAGGCATCCGGGAAATGTCAACGATTCAGACTCCACCGGAGGAGCGCCTACCGATACTTACCTACGTCGGGCCCTACGACGACAAGCAGGTCGGTGCTGCGATTCGCCGCGAACTCTTGCGCGAAGGACAGATCTTCTTTGTGCACAACCGTGTCGAATCTATTGAACGCGTGGCAGCACGTGTGCATGAGCTCGTACCCGATGCTCGCATCGGTGTCGCGCATGGACAGATGAACGAGCACACACTGGAGCAGGTCATCCTCGATTTCTGGGAACGAGAGATTGATGTGCTCGTGTGCACGACAATCGTGGAGTCTGGGCTAGATATCTCCAATGCAAACACGCTCATCGTCGATCGTGCTGACCTGCTCGGGCTGTCTCAACTCCACCAGTTGCGAGGGCGGGTAGGTCGCGGGCGTGAGCGGGCCTACGCGTACTTCATGTATCCCTCAGAACAGCCGCTCACGGAGATGGCGCACGATCGCCTCGCGACGATCGCACAGCACACGGATCTTGGTTCGGGTATGCAGATCGCGATGAAGGATCTGGAGATCCGTGGGGCCGGCAATCTGCTCGGTGGCGAGCAAAGCGGCCACATCGCCGATGTCGGATTTGATCTATACCTGCGGCTCGTGGGGGAGGCGCTCGCAGAAGTGCGTGGCACAGGGGTGCAGGAGGTCGCGGAGGTTCGCGTCGAACTCCCCATTGACGCACATCTGCCACATGAGTTCGTACCCGAAGAGAGACTCCGACTCGACGTCTACCGGCGCCTCGCTGCAGCGACGACTGATCCGGAGGTGGAGGCCGTGGCGGCCGAAATGACCGACCGGTTCGGGGCTCTTCCCGCTGTTGTGGAGAGCCTCTTAGGCGTAGCTCGCTTTCGAGTCTTGGCCAGGCGAGCCGGCCTTGATGAGGTGGTTTTACAGGGCAATGCAGTGCGATTCCATCCGGTTGAATTACCCGATTCCCGGATGATGCGCCTGACGAGGCTCTACCCGGGGAGCATCATCAAGCCCACCGTCCGTACCATCCTTGTACCGAGACCGGACGGCAACCTGCTGCAGTGGGCGACCGACCTCATCACCTCGGTACTAGAGCCAGACAGGAGCGTTTCGTGAAGTTGATCCGCCGCGGACTTATCCCCGCCGCCGGCATCGCCGTTGTGGCGATTCTCCTTTCAGCATGTGGTGGCCCCATGGCTGCTTCTTCGGCTGTGATCGTCGGCGAGCAGGCTGTTGCCAACACGACTCTTGACAATTACGTCTCTGATTTACATCGAGCGCTGAACGAGCCAGTCGATCAAGCGGACTTCGCGGTGACACAGGCAGCCTTGAATCGATTGATTCTTGAAAACCTCGTCGACCAGTCGGGTGCGAGACTCGGCATCGTGGTCACAGACGCACAGATTCAAGGCGCTATTGCAACGGCTGATGCCACCCTCGGGGGCCATGACAAGCTCCTCGCGGCGTTGCTAGAGAGTCAAATTCCGCCAACCGCCATAAACAACGCCTTCCGACTATCCCTGACGCTAGAAAAGATGGGTCCGGCCCTCGTGCCGGGCACCGATACACAAGCGCAGCAGCAGGCTGTCTATGACTATGTGTTCAATCTAGCTGCCGAGATTGGTGTCACCCCCAACCCGCGTTATGGCACCTGGAACGCGGCTGAGTTGACGCTCGGTGCGCTGCCCACTGACCTGTCCACACCTGTTTCGAAGTGACCTCACGACCTGGTGAGCGCCTCCTTGACCTCGTTGAGGTCATGGATCGGCTGCGCTCGCCGGGTGGTTGTCCGTGGGACGAAAAGCAGACCCACGAGTCTCTCGTTCCGTACCTGATCGAAGAGACCTACGAGACTCTCGACGCGATTGAATCGAAAGACTCAGCAGCGCTCCTCGAAGAACTTGGTGATCTCTTGCTCCAAGTTGTATTCCACGCCCGGATCGCTCAAGACGGTGAGCAGCCGTGGTCCATCGACGATGTGGCCGATGGCATTGTGACAAAACTGATTTCTCGTCACCCGCACGTCTTCGCAGATGGAGATGCCGAGACACCCGAGCAAGTCGAGTCGGCGTGGCAAGCGATCAAGACCCGCGAAAAGGGCCGCACCTCAGTGACTGATGGCGTTCCGATGGGATTGCCAGCACTGGCCCTAGCGGCGAAGCTTCTCAGCCGGGCGCGCAACGGCAACGTCGCGGTCGACCTGCCCGCATCGGCTGCGGCAGATGAGGTCGTCGACGCTCTGCCCGATATGGCTGCGTACGGCGACTTGTTGCTGGCCCTAGTGGCAGCAGGCGCGCAGCAGGGCTGGGAGGCCGAAACGGCCCTACGTGACGCCGATCGCCGCTATGCCACCGCGCTGCGGCAGGCCGAGGGACACAAGGAATAGCTCAGCCGGACTGCAGATAGGGTTGCTGCATGGCTGCTATCGAAGACATGTTGGCCCGCGAGATCCTGGACTCCCGCGGAAATCCCACCGTTGAAGTCGAAATCGTCCTCGATGACGGCACCGCGGCTCGTGCCGCCGTTCCCTCTGGCGCATCGACGGGAGCCTTTGAGGCATCCGAGCGTCGTGATGGTGACAAGGCTCGCTACAACGGCAAGGGTGTGCTCCTCGCTGTCGCCTCTGTCGAAGACGAAATCATGCCCGAGTTGCTGGGCATGGACGCTAGTGAGCAGCGCATCATCGATCAGATCATGATCGACCTTGATGGCACGCCTAATAAGGCCCGACTTGGCGCCAATGCAATCCTCGGCGTCTCCCTAGCAGTCGCAAAGGCCGCGGCGCGATCAGCAGACCTTCCGCTGTTCCGCTATATCGGTGGGCCCAACGCGCACGTGCTTCCCGTGCCGATGATGAACATCCTCAACGGGGGCGCGCATGCAGATACCGGCGTCGATATTCAGGAGTTCATGGTCGCGCCCATCGGTGCTGCAGACTTCTCAGAGTCGTTGCGTTGGGGCACCGAGGTTTACCACGCACTCAAGGCCGTGCTCAAGGAGTCCGGCTATGCGACGGGCCTTGGCGACGAAGGCGGCTTCGCGCCCGATCTGCCGAGCAATCGTGCAGCACTCGATCTTATTTCGGTGGCGGTTGCAAAGACTGGACTCACTCTCGGTAAAGACGTTGCGCTCGCACTCGATGTCGCGGCCACGGAGTTCTTCGAGAACGGTTTCTATCGATTCGAGGGTGCCGATCGTTCAGCGGAGTGGATGACGGCTTACTACGAGACGTTGTGCACCGACTTCCCGTTGGTATCCATCGAGGACCCGCTGTCTGAGGATGACTGGGCTGGTTGGGCGCACATCACGACCACCTTGGGCGATCGTGTGCAGCTTGTCGGTGATGACCTGTTTGTTACCAACCCGGAGCGACTGCAGCGCGGCATCGACGCTGGCACGGCTAACGCGATGCTCGTGAAGGTCAATCAGATCGGCTCGCTCACTGAGACCCTCGATGCGGTGAGCCTCGCCCATCGCAACGGATACGCCTGCATGATGAGCCATCGTTCTGGTGAGACAGAGGACACGACGATTGCTGATCTGGCCGTGGCCACCGACTGTGGTCAAATCAAGACCGGTGCCCCGGCGCGGTCGGAACGTGTAGCCAAGTACAACCAGCTCTTGCGCATTGCTGAGCAGCTCGACGACGCCGCCCGCTATGCGGGCGCGGGCGCATTCCCGCGTTTCGTGCGCTAGTCGTGCGACCCTAGACGCATGTCTACGCCGCGTGAGGGTCGCGTCGCTGCGCCCCGGCGCCGCCGCTCAGCTCGGGGCAGAGCTGTCGCGCTGCTCGTTGTGTTGGGCGCCTTAGCTCTCACGCTGGCACTTCCGATTCGTGAATGGGTCTCGCAGCGCATGGAGATCTCCCAGCTTGAGGCATCTGTCGCAGCCACGCAGCAAGAGGTCGCGGACCGCACTGCTGAGCAGGAGCGTTGGCAGGATCCGGCCTATGTTGCGGCTCAAGCGCGAAGCCGGCTGCACTTCGTGTTACCGGGAGAGATTGGCTACGTCGTGATCGGCGGCGATGACACACCCGTTGTGACAACTGCTGCAGGCGAAGAGCGATCGTGGTGGTCGGGACTTTGGGATTCCGTACGAGTTGCTGATGCCGGCTGAACCACCAACCCGTGCTGACATCGCCGCCGTCGCTGCACAGTTGGGTCGCACTCCACGCAATATTCGGGCGATCGCTCATCGTTGTGGTTGTGGGCTGCCGACCGTTGTCGAGACCGAGGCACGACTCGAGGATGGCACTCCATTCCCTACTGTCTTTTACTTAACCTGTTCAAAGGCCTCTAGCGCAGTTGGCACGCTCGAAGCTAGCGGTGTCATGCGCGAGATGAACGAACGTCTTGCTGATGACCCTGAGCTGCGTGATGCTTATGCCATAGCGCACGCGGATTATCTTGAGCGTCGCGGTGACGCAGTGCCTGAGATTGCCGGGATTTCTGCCGGTGGCATGCCCACGCGCGTGAAGTGCCTGCATGCATTACTCGGACATGCACTTGCTGCAGGTCCTGGCGTCAATCCATTGGGTGATGAAGTCCGAAAAATGCTCGGCGAATGGTGGAAGGACGGACCATGCGCGTAGGGGCTATTGACTGTGGCACCAATTCGATTCGGCTACTCATCGCCGACATCGATGGGGATCAATTCGCAGAAGTCGATCGCCGAATGGAGATCGTCCGGCTTGGTGAAGGCGTCGATCGCACCGGGACGTTGTCCGCTGCGGCGCTCGACCGTACTTTTGCCGCATGTGATCGCTATGCCGAAGTGTTGTCCTTGCACGGCGTGACTCAAGTGCGCTTTGTTGCCACCAGCGCCAGCCGTGATGCCAGCAACAGGGATGACTTTATTGCTGGCGTTCGGGCGCGCTTGGGCATCGACCCGGAGGTCATCACGGGAGCCGAGGAGGCTGCGCTCTCCTTCACGGGAGCCGTGCGTGGCTTACGCAACCCGGTCGCCTTGCCGACTCTTGTCGTGGATATTGGAGGTGGCTCAACTGAGTTCGTACTCGGTGCAGACCTGCCGATTGCGGCAATGTCCGTCGACATTGGTTGCGTACGCCTCACTGAACGTCACCTTCGAGCAGATCCGCCTAGCAGCGCGTCGATTGACGCCACGATCGCGGACATTGACGCCGCAATTGATCGTGCAGCAGAGAGCGTCCCTCTCGACCAGGCGAAAAGCCTCCTTGGTCTCGCCGGATCCGTGACGACTCTTGCAGCCATCGCCTTGGATCTGTTGGTCTACGATCCGGCGGTTTTGCATGGGTCCATCCTGATGCCCGATCAGGTGGCGCGTGTGACTGCAGACCTACTCCACATGACTAGAGCCGAGCGAGCAGTTATGACCCTGATGCACGACGGCCGGGTGGACGTGATCGGGGGCGGGGCGCTCATCTTGGACCGAATTGTGCGCCGGGTCGGCCTCCCCGTGGTCGTGAGTGAGACTGACATCTTGGATGGGATCGCTTGGAGTATGGCTAAGGGATAGGTCGATCTTCTGTAACCCCTTGCATGGCTTTAACGGGGTGCCTAGAATCCGGATTTGGCAGGGACTGGGGGCATTCTGCCGCAAACGTTTTCTCATGGATGATCTGTTCATCTGCGTGTAGACACGTACTAAGGATTCGGAGGCGACATGACAGGCCGCAACATCACCATCCGCGATGTGGCGAAGATCGCGGGTGTCTCCACAGCGACTGTCTCGCGAGCGCTCAGAGGACTGCCACACGTCGATGGCGCAACGCGGGATCGTGTTGCTCGTGTGGCCGAGGAACTTGACTACGTCATTTCGCCTAGCGCATCGCGATTGGCGAGTGGTCGGACTGGCACCATTGCGATCGTCACCCCGTATGTCTCCCGCTGGTTCTTCGCGACTTTACTTTCGGGGATCGATTCAGTTTTTCAAGGAGCGGGAGTGGACTTGCTCCTCTTCGGTGTTGGCGATCCTTCGGTGTCGACGGAGAGAATCCCCTCAGAACGTCGTCTGCGCGGCCGAGTCGATGGATTAATGGTGTTGGCACTCCCCGCCGCGCTACCGGAGGTTCAGAACCTTGTCGGGATGGGGCTCCCGGTCAGTCTTGTGGGGATGACTGCTTCAAGCGTTCCGTCTGCATCTATTGATGATGTGGAAGCCGCCCGCATGGCAACCCAACACTTGTTGAACCTGGGCCACGTTGACATCGGGCTCATCGCCGGTGACAAAAGCCCCACCGAATTCACCATGCAGGATGAGCGGCGCAGGGGATTCACGGCAGCGCTCAGTGGCGCAGGACTGACTCATGACCCGGTCTTGGAAGCAAGTGGACATTTCACCGTGGCGGGAGGCGAACGAGCGATGACCGTGTTGCTGTCACAGCCCAAGCGGCCAACGGCAGTCTTCGCCATGTCTGATGAGATGGCCTTCGGCGCGATTCGCGCTCTACAGCGACACGGACTTCGCCCTGGTCGCGACGTGTCCATCGTTGGGGTTGATGGCCATGACATTTCGGAGTTGCTTGACCTGACTACGGTTGAACAGCCAGTCGCCGAGCTCGGCCGTGTCAGTGCCGAGGCTCTGCTCGAGCAGTTGCGCACCGGGGTTAAGCCCTTCGAAACCATTGTGCTCCCCACCGAATTGGTGGTGCGCGGAAGCACTGTGCCGTCTTCGACACACTAGAGTCGCCACTATGAGTGAACACATCGCGATCCCACGCCGTGACTCGGACATCCCCGGCACCCTGGCAATTCCAGCCTCAGGTTCGGGTATTGGAGTCTTGGTCATTCAGGAGTGGTGGGGCGTAGTCCCGCATATTGCCAGTGTCGTAGATCGACTTGCTGAGGCTGGATTTGTTGCTCTTGCCCCGGACCTGTACGGCGGGGTGAACACCACCGAACCTGATGAGGCGGGCAAGCTCATGATGGGTCTCAAGGTGGCGGCAGCAGCTGACGACATAGCTGCGGCGGCTGACTATCTCGTACGTCGGCCTGAGCTCAACTCGGCGAAGCTCGGCATTGTCGGGTTCTGCATGGGCGGCGGACTCGCTCTTCTCGGCCCGACCGTGACTCCACATGTATTCGCTGCGTCGGCCTTCTATCCGGCGATGCCATGGCCGGAATACTCGCCCGCTTGGGCCAACTACGCGGGACGTGCTGCCCTGGTCCATCAGGCCGAATCAGATCTTCCATCGACGGGCGACTCCATCGCGTCGTACGTCAAGGACATCCGCGGGCATGGGGGCGATGCGATTGTTGAGACTTATCTGGGCACTGAACACGCGTTCTTTAACGATGACCGTCCCGAGGTCTACAACGCGGAGGCCGCGGCGCTTGCTTGGGATCGCACTCTGGAGTTATTCAGAACACTCGGCTAAATCGCCCGCCCCCGTAGTCCAACTGGCAGAGACGCCCGGCTTAAACCCGGCACAGTGTGGGTTCAAATCCCACCGGGGGCACCATCGAAGGTCTCCCCGGGTGCCACCTCCTGCGGCCGTGGCCCGAGTGCGCGGGTGTGGGGCGTGTCGAAATTGTGGGTCTAGAGGGTGCTTAGCGGTCGGGGCTGGGTTATTCTTCTGAACATGCAGACCACGTCTAACCCAGTCCTTTCCAAGCTCACTCGACCGGCGAAGGCGACCCCTCAGCCGATCCCCGGTTCAGGTGTCACCACGGGGACTCTCGCGCCCCCCGTTGGCCAGCCGATCTCGACGCAACCCGCATGGACGCAGCCCGTCGCCAACGAGCCAGCCGTCACCATGGCCGACATCATGTCGAAGTGTTTCCTCGTCTTCGGCGTATGCGTCGTGTTCGCCTTTGTGGGCTGGTTCATCCCGGCCCTGCTGATCGTGGGCGCGATTGGCGCGCTGGTGCTCGGCATCGTCAATGCTGTGAAGCGCAAGGTCTCACCCGTGCTTGTGCTCCTCTACGCAGTGTGCAGCGGCTTGATGCTTGGTGCAGTGAGTTACATGTACGACGCGTACGTCGTCAACCCGGAATACACCGGACTCGTTCTTCAGGCAGTGATCGGCACTATGACGGCATTCGGCGTCATGCTCGTTCTCTACACCACCAAGATCGTCAGAGTCACGGCGCGATTCATGCGCGTCTTCATCGGCGCGATGATCTCCTACGCCCTTATCGCCCTTGCATCGCTTGTGGCCTCGTTCTTTGGTGTAGGCGGCGGTTGGGGCTTCTACGGCGTCGGCGGTTGGGGCCTGCTCCTGTGCCTCTTCGGTGTCGCTCTGGCTTCTTTCAGCCTCATGCTCGACTTCGAGGCAATTAGTCAAGCAGTCAAAATGGGTGTGCCCCAGCGTGAAGCGTGGCGACTGGCTTTTGGCTTGCTCATCACCCTCGTGTGGCTTTACCTCGAGATCTTGCGTTTGCTTGCCATCATCAATCGCAACTAATGCCGGTGGTTCATTCATCGCCGCGTGAGCGGATTGTGCTCGAATGTGGGCGCGTTCGCGATCGCTTGCGATCATTGACCCTAAATCGAATCGCCCCGATTGCTGAGGCGGTTCATGCTGTGGCCGAAGCAATCCTGCACAGCGATCTGCGACTCGAGGGTCGTCCGGTGCGCGAGCTACCGCGCCTTGGTGACGAAGTGCTTGAGGCGCAACTCGGTGTTGTCTCTACGGACCTGCTTTCTGCGGCTGGCCCCCACGACGAGGCCGTGCTCACCGAAGCGGCAGATGCGCTTACGGACCTGCGGCGCTCGCTGCCTTAGCGCATGGTGCGTGTCACTCGCAGTTGTGACATTTTCTGCGACCTATGGCGTATTCTCCAATTCGATGACCGCTTCAATGGGCCGAAATTGAGGGAGCTGCGCCTTGAATATCCACACGACTCCGAGTCCTGATCGCGATGCCCCTGCAGGCTCGAAGCGGCGCTTGCGCAAGCCGCTGGTTGTGGGGGCCTGTGTGTCGGCAGCCACGGTCGTCTGCGGCGGTCTGGTCTTCGTTGCGGGCCAAGCAGTCGCTGGCAATGGAAATCAGGCTATCCAACGGCCCGCTTACTACGCATGTGTGAACGCGAATGGCGACATGACTCTGACTACTCGAGATGCCTTCTGTGCCGCGGGAGATACGAAGTACACCTGGCGTGGTGCGGGAGCCAGTGGCCCCGCCGGACCGCAGGGTGACCGCGGGCGTCAAGGCCTCGCTGGTGCTGCTGGCCCTTCCGGTGCCGCTGGCCCTTCTGGTGCTGCTGGTCCTACGGGCCCCGCTGGTCCTACGGGTCCTGCAGGCGTGTTGGGCGTCTACACGGTCACAAATTCCGGGACGCTCTACCCCCAAGGCGACTTTCGGTCGTTGACGGCCAGTTGCAACACGGGCCACTCAGTCTTGAGTGGTGGTTTCGATATGACGGGGAACCCCGGTGATGCGTGGATAAGTTCCGTCAAGGTTACGTCCAGCGCTCCCACCGTGGGTGTCGATGGTTGGACAGTCACTGTTGTCAGTAACATGCAGTTCATGGTGGCCGCTCCGTTGACAGTCACGGCAATCTGCTCACCAACACCACCGCCCGGTTAAACGACTGCTGACTCAGCGTTTGCCCGCTCGTGCGAGAAAGCCGCGGACCTGTTCGCGGGCGTTTGTGCGGATCTCGGGCCCGTGGGTGAAGGCGGCAATCCGATAGTCAAGGTCAGCGAATACTGCTGCGCTTTGGGCGTTGAGCGCGGAGGATGTGCAGAATGCCGCGAAGGGCCACGCGAGCTTGGAGCGCATGTTGAAGATGGCATCACCCGTGATGAGCACTCCGCTGTCTTCGTGAAGCAGCGAGATGTGCCCGGGAGTGTGTCCTGGCGTATGAATCGCGCGAAGACCGCCAGCAACCGGCAATATGTCGCCGTCACGCATCACGTGGTCGACACTCACTGGAGCGAATCCGCCTTTGTTAACGCGCGCGAAAATCCTGCCTGAAGTTGAGTCGTTGCCAAATGGTGGCGACATGCCTGCTTCGAGGAAATCTACATCTGCCTCATGTGCCGAAATGCCGGTCGCAGTGGTCTTCTCAATCATCTCCGCAGCACCACCTGCGTGATCGTTGTGCGCATGTGTCAATACGATGCGCTGCACATCTTTGGGGTCCTTACCCATCTGAGCAAGCGCTTTGACGATCTTTGCTGGGGCGCGCTTGATGCCACAGTCCACCAGGGTCACCGAACCGTCTGCTTCGGTGAACGCAAAGGAGTTGATGTAGTCGCCCATCGTCGGAATTCGATGGACATGGGGAGCGAGAGTTACGACGGCCATGGCAGAGGCACGCCGGTTTGTGAATGACAGCGGTAACCATTGGGCACCTTGTAGAGATATTGCTGGTGGTATTCCTCGGCGTAGTAGAACGGGCGTCCTTCGGCAGGCACAATCTCTGTCGTGACGGTGCCGTATCCACGTTCGATCAATACTGGTTCGTAGGCGGCAGCGCTCTCCGCTGCAAGCACACTTTGCTCCTCGGTCGTCCAATAAAGGGCGCTGCGGTACTGACTGCCGACGTCATTGCCTTGGCGCATGCCTTGGGTTGGATCATGCTCTTGCCAGAAATGCTGCAGAAGTTCGGTCGTGGTGACCTTGGCGGGGTCAAATGCAACGAGTACTGCCTCAGTGTGTCCGGTGCGTCCGCTGCAGACTTCTTCGTAGGTCGGGTGCTGCGAAACTCCGCCCTGATAGCCAACCGCGGTAGTGAAAACTCCAGGGATGCGCCAGAAGATCTCCTCGGCGCCCCAGAAGCAACCCATCCCGAAGTAGATAACCTCGAGGCCCGCGGGCCAAGGCTGATCCGGAATCTCGCGCATCGGTGAGCCCAGAACCGCGTGGTCAACGGCCAACAGGAATGGGTAGTCGGGTCGTCCGGGCAGTGGATTGCTGGGAGTGAAGGTCACCTGCTCATTCTGTCACCGTCGGCCGCCGGCGCAAGGTCTCTGGCATTGCGAGGGCCAAGATGAGCGCGATCACCATGATGACCAAGCCCATAGCGAATGCCCACTCGAAGTCGAAAGCGTCGACGAGTAGCCCGCCTAAGAGCGGTCCGATCACGATGCCGAGGTCGGACATCATTTGGAAGAGTGAGACGACGAGGCCGCCGCGACTGTTGCCAATCACGTCACCGACCACAGCGGACGGCGCGGGCCCTAGGAATGCACTGCCAAGACCACTGATCGCCATGGCCACGAACAGCATCACCACGCCGAACACTGAATTGTGGCTGGGATCGTTGGACAGCAGATCGGACAACGTGAGTGCGAGCATTGCCACTGCTGTGATGGACGTTCCGGCGATCATGACGATCCGACGCCCGCGAGTGTCAGTCCACCGACCCGCGGGGAGTAAGAGGACGGCCTGTGCACCGGCGGCGACGAGGAATGCTGCTCCGGACAGTCCCGCAGATTGATTTAACCCCTCGATGATGAACAGGGGTACCAAGGCGGCACGAAGGCCGAAGGAGACCAGGCCACCGGCAAGATTTGCTGCTAGCGCGGCGATGTACGCCCGGTTGCGCAGCGCGATCTTCAGCTCCGGTAGACCCGATTTTGTCACGGGAACCTCAGGCTCGGTGGCTGTGTTGAGGCGAGCCATGCGTCGCGGATGCAAGAAGACAATGCATACGATTGCACCAAGTCCCAGTGATGCCGCGTAGACGAAGAATGGTGCGCGTAAGGAGATGGCAAGCACAAGTCCGCCGACGGCTGGGCCGGCAACTCCGCCGATGAGAAAACCACCTTGGTAGGCAGCGGACGCACGTCCACGCTGCGGTGCATCGACGACTCGCAGGATGAGTGCCTGAGCGGCCACGGTGAACATGGATGATCCGACTCCGCCTACGGCCCGCATCACAATCAAGTTGGTGTAGTCGGTTGCAAAGCCGGCAAGTGTGCTGGAGACCGCGACGATGATGAGGCCGGCGGCGATCGTCGTACGCTCACCGATTCGGCTCGTCAGCCAGCCGGCAAAGGGGGCACTGACGAAGCGCATGAGTGCGAATGCGGAGATGACAGCGGTGGCCGCGAAGGCAGATACACCGAAGGAGCGAGCAAAGATCGGGATTGCGGGCGCGAGAATCCCGAATCCGAGGGCCACGCAGAACGCGACGGCAGTCAGGACTGTGACCTCTGGCGGCAACTCACGCAGGAGGGGGATCCGATGCCGCACCGCCCGAATCTATGCCTTCGGGCCAGTTGGCGATGATTCGACCACGCTGCCGATGTATTTTGGCAGTATGACGACTTCAGGTGGCAATCTCCCCCCCGCAGGCTGGTACCCCGATCCCACCGATGCGACGCGCATCCGGTGGTGGGACGGTACCCAGTGGACCGACCAGTACCAGGCTTCGATCACCGAGCAGTCTCCCGGCGAGATCGGGGCGGCCCCAGCGGCATACTCAGGTCCGCCAATTCTCGTGGTGACTACCAACGAGATCGTGGGCTATCGCATCACTGCCGTACACGGTGAGGTGTTTGGACTGACCGTGCGCGCTCGCAATGCGTTCGCGAACATGGGCGCTTCCTTCCGCACCGTCTTTGGTGGCGAGGTCAAGGGCTACACCAAGCTCCTTGCCGACAGTCGCCTTGAGGCAGTCGATCGGCTTCGCATGTCGACGTATCAGGTCGGTGGCAATGCAGTCGTGGCGATGCGTTTTGACACCGGCGAGGTTGGCGATGTCATGAACGAGGTTGCCGCCTACGGCACAGCCGTGACAGTGGAGCGGATCGAAAGCTAAGCGGCAGGGTGGCTCGTTTATCCCCAGCCAGCTGATGTGGGGCTTGGGAGATGTCCGACCTTCGGCTTATCGTCACGATATGAATCGGGACTCTCACCGGTCGGCGGTCTACGCCGCCGAAGATCAGATTGCCGCCTTGCTCGCGAGGGGCGGCGAGGTCGACTTCTTCGGCTCGTCCATCACCTTGCCGATTGAGCGTAGGTTTGCCGACGTACGGTCGATTCAGGCTTACGCCGACGCGGTCCTTGGGCTCCCAACCGTGCGGCGAGATTGGCCCACATGCGGGGCAGTCGCGGTTCGCGAGCGGGCGGGCTCGTCGCGTGCAACATACGAACGAGACGGTTCGGTCATCGCGATTCCGCTGGCCGGGCCGCCACCTCGTTGGGCGGGGCGTGAGTTAGTGGTCTTGCACGAAGTCGCCCACCATCTCGCGTATTCAAAGGATCGCGACATCGCGGCGCATGGCCCGGAGTTCATCGCGACAATGGGCGTGCTTGTGGAGATCGTTATTGGTCCAGAAGTCGCGCTCGTGCTGCGTGCAGCATTCGATGGGGTGGGCGTATGAAGCACCTCGACCGCATTGCAGCCCTGCTTGCGAAGGCCGAGCGCACTGACAACCCAATAGAAGCAGAGCTCTACCTCGCCAAGGCCCAAGCGCTCGCCACTCAAGCGAGTGTTGACTTAGCAGTGGCGCGTGCACGCATTGCAAAGCGCGAAGCACGTGAGCAGCCCACAAATAAGACGATTCACATTGGTGAGCCAGCTCAACGGGCTAATCGCCATCTCGTGGCACTCTTCTTATCGATCGGGCACTGCAATGCGCTCAAGGTCGACATTGCGCACAACTCCACATATGTCATTGCCTATGGGATGCCCAGCGACATCGAGGTGTGCGAGACGCTCTACGCCTCGCTCGCGACACAAATGGCGACGAGTGCCACTTTATGGCTCAAGCGTGGGGAGTGGCGCGGTGATCGATATCGGTCGCGCGAGGGATACGCGAAGGAGCACACCTCGCAAACTGCGCGTGCCGCCTTTTACGCCGCATTCATCGAGCGCATCGCACAACGATTGCGTGAAGCTTACGAGCAGGAGGTTGTGCGTCAGTCACAACGAGTCGTGGACATCGCGCCCGAGGAGTTCGGGGCTGTGACCGGGCAAAAGGTCACTGGTGAGTTGGTGTTGAGAGCCAAGGAGGTCGAGGTACGCGACTTCTATCGCTCCTCATCAAAAGCGCGTGGTCGGTGGACGGGCTACTCCGGGTCGGTCAGCCGCCAAGGCGGAGCCGCATCATTGGCAGGTCGTGAGGCAGCTGCGCGTGCGCGGCTCGGTTCGAGTCGTGAGGTCACCTCAAAGGGTCCGGGGTTATCGGCCTGAACGTCTGCGCAAGGTCACCGGAAGTCCGCCCTTTGGCCGCAACGTGACAGCGGGCTGCGGTTCGACCGCGTGGCCCTGCTGCAGTTGGGGTTCCCAGCGCTGCGCGAGAGTCGCCAAGATGAGTTGCGCCTCGGTCCACGCGAACTGCTCGCCAATGCAACGACGGTTGCCCCAACCAAATGGGAACCATGCTCCCCGCGGTTGTCCTGGATTGGTCTCACTAAACGCGCCATCTGCTCCGATCCATCGTTGTGGTCGGAAGGCGAGTGGTGAGTCCCACCAGCGTGGGCTTCGCTGCAGCGCGTACTGGCTCGAGAGCACCATTGCCCCACGAGGCACCAGCCACTTACCGAGCGTGAGATCCTCGAGTACCCGTCGGCCCATGCTCCACGCCGGTGGGTACATACGCATAGATTCTGCGATGACCGCATGAGTGCGCGGCAGTGCGCCAAGATCCTCGAAACCCGGTGCGCGTCCGGCAAGCTCCGAGTCGAGCTCTTCATGGAGCCACTCGGCGACCTGAGGGTTACGAGCAAGCAACATCCACGTCCATGACATGGCCATGGCAGTTGTTTCGTGCCCTGCAAGGACAAGTGTCATCGCTTCGTCGCGTACCTGCTCGTCGCTCATGCCCTCGCCATCTTCTTGAGCTGCGATAAGCAACGAGAGCATGTCGCCGGTGTCACCGCCACGTCGATGATCGTCGACCATGCGCTGCACGATGGCATCGAGGGCTGCGCTTGATTCCACCGATCTTCGTCGAGCAGGTGTCGGCAGGCGCAGAATTCCACCACCCATCATCAGGCGCGCGCCGGATCCGGTGAGTACTTCAGTTAGAGCAGTATTCATTTCTGCAGCGTCTGAGGTGAGGTCTGCCCCAAAAAGCGTCTCACCAACGATCGCGAGGGTGAGCGCACTCATGTCTTCGACCATGTCGAATGTCGCGCCCTCCTTCCAGCGCTGTTCGTGACGTTGCGTGATCGCGGCCATTGTCTGGGCATACGACACGACGCGATCGCGATGGAAAGCCGGCTGTACGAGGCGCCGCTGGCGCAGGTGAAAGTCACCGTCGCTGGTGAGGAGTCCGGTGCCAAGAACGGCCTTGGCTCCTTGCAATGCGCGGCCCTTCATGTTGCCGCGAGAGTGGTTGAGGAAGAATTCCACAACGAATTCTGGGTCGTTGAGGATGTACAAGTGATCGCGCAGCATCCGCGTGTGTGCGATCTGTTCGTATTCACGTTCAACGGCGACGAAGTACCCGCAGATGTCTCCACCCGTAGCGAATCGGTAGGGGAGATCGGCGGCACGCGGGCCAAGTGGCCGCTCGATGTCACGACGGCGATCTACCGGGGAATCCACCTTGCTGCGCCGGAGTCGTTCAATGACTGCGTTTACCTGTCTCGCCATAGGTCCAGTCTGGCACCAATCCCGTGCCTGATCGCGTTGAACGTGTAGCGTCACGCAAGTGGGTGACGTAATTGAAGCCAGCGGCTTAGTGAAGCGCTATGGCGAAGTGGTGGCGCTTGACGGGCTTGACCTGCGCGTATCCGAAGGGACAGTCCTAGGTCTGTTAGGTCCCAACGGCGCGGGCAAGACGACCGCGGTGCGAGTGCTGGCCACCTTGCTCAAGCCAGATGCGGGCACAGCGAAAGTTGCTGGCCACGATGTGCGGACAAAACCCAATGCCGTGCGCAGATCGATCGGGCTGACGGGTCAGTACGCCGCCGTAGACGAGTACCTCACCGGTCGAGAGAACTTGCGAATGTTCGGTGGGCTCTACCACCTCAAGCCGGCCTACGTGAAGGCACGTACGGATGAGCTCTTAGAACGGTTCGATCTCACGGCGGCGGCGAATCGTTCGCTGCGGACGTACTCAGGTGGAATGCGCCGCAGGCTCGACCTGGCCGCGAGCCTTATTGCCAAACCGCCCATCCTCTTTCTCGACGAACCTACAACTGGTCTCGATCCAAGATCACGCCTTGGGCTCTGGCAGGTGATTCGCGATCTTGTGGCGGAAGGGACGACCGTTCTGCTCACGACGCAGTACCTCGACGAGGCCGATCAGCTGGCCAACGAGATTGTCGTGATCGATAAGGGGCGCGTCATCGCCAAGGGCACTGCAGACATGCTGAAAGATCAGATCGGTGGTGATCGCATTGAGATCACCATTGCGGACGTCGCCAAGGCGAATGCGGCAGCGGTGGCACTTCGTTCGGTGAGCACCGGCGAAGTGAGCATTGAAGATGATCGTCTTTCCGCTCCGGTGAGTGGTGGCTCTACTGTCCTTGTTGATGCGATTCGAGCTCTTGACGCACAAGATGTGGCGGTGACCGATCTCGTACTTCGTCGACCCACGCTTGACGATGTCTTCCTATCTCTCACTGGGCACGCAGCCGAAGAGGATAATTCACCGCCACCCCCAAGTCGTCGTCGTGGAAGGGGGCAGTGATGACCACCGGTGCACCAGAGATTATGAAGCGGCCAATCATTGGCTGGGGGCTGCATGACGGACTTGTCGTAGCGCGTCGAAATCTAATTCAGACCATTCGGGTGCCGGAGTTGCTGTTCTTCTCACTCGTACAGCCGGTCATCTTTGTGTTGTTGTTTGCCTATGTCTTCGGTGGAGCTATTCCGATCCCGGGTGATGATGGCGCAAGCGCCTATCGGGAGTACCTGATGCCGGGCATCTTCGGACAGACAGTGGCCTTTGCAGCCGCTGCCAGCACAGTGGGCTTGGCGGAAGACATGAAGCGCGGGCTGATAGATCGTTTCCGCGCCCTTCCAATGTCCAGCGGCGCAGTGCTCTTCGGGCGGACGGTGGCAGACACGCTGCGCCAAGTCCTAGTGCTCACCGTGTTGTCGATCACGGGGCTCCTCGTGGGGTGGCGCATCAACAATGGAATCTTCAACGCGATCCTCGCTTATCTGCTCCTCCTGCTGTTTGCCTACACCGTGGCTTGGATTGGTTCTTGGATTGGTTTGAAGGTGCCTAATCCAGAGACGGCAAGCACCGCTGGCCTGATCTGGCTCTTCCCCCTAACCTTCTTGTCCAATGCATTTGTGCCGATTTCATCAATGCCGGGGTGGCTTCAAGTCGTTGCGGCATGGAACCCGGTCTCGTCGGTTGTTTTGGCTGCCCGAGAACTCTTTGGCAATCCCACTGGCATTCCTTCGACAGCATGGCCAATGCAGCATGCGGCGCTCTACACGTTGATCTCATGTGCAGTGCTCATTGCGATCTTTGCGCCGCTGGCAATTAGGAAGTACCGCAGCACGACGAGTCGTTAAGTACGTCTGGGCAACTACCGCTAGCGGGGAAGTTCCCCGTACCGGTTCCGCAGGCCTGTTCGCCAGCCTGTGCTCCGAGCTTGTACTCCGAGCTTGTACTCCGAGCTTGTACTCCGAGCCCGTTCTCCAGCCCTTCACTCCGGCCCGTTCTCCAGCCCTTCACTCCGGCCCGTTCTCCAGCCCTTCACTCCGGCCCGTTCTCCAGCCCTTCACTCCGGCCTGTTCTCCAGGCCCAATTCTCTTGCACCCCCGTAGTTGCTGACTTGTGGCAGTTGGTTTTTCCCAGTTGCTGACTTGTGGCAATTTTCGGAGGTCAAAAAGTTGCCACAACTCAGCAACTGCAAATTCTCGGTTGCCACAACTCAGCAACAAAGGGTGGAGACTGCCGATAATCGTTACGTTGCCCGGTTATGGCAGTCGCAATCTTGTCATTGCCCGGTTGTGGCAACTTTTGCTCCCCTCGAAGTTGTCACAACCGGGCAACAAGGAGTCGGGGACTGTCACAACCGGGCAACAACGCGAAAAATGAGCCTGCCGTTGTGCCGAGGATCAGCGCCCACTGGCGATCAGGAAGCACCGCAGCACGACAAGTCGTTAGCCGGCGTACGCCTCCACGCTGACGACGGTGACGCTCACTGATTTGCCGTTAGCGAGCTCGTAACTCGCCGAGTCACCCACGTGCTTGCCGAGTACGGCCGCGCCTAACGGAGACGACGGGGAATAGACCTCGACCGACGTGTGGGCAGCTTCTTCGCGAGATCCGAGCAGGAATGTCTCTTCTTCGTCGAAGTCATTGAACCGCACAGTGATGACTTTGCCGTGTGACACTTCGTCGGGGTGTGAGTCAGGTACGCCGATTTGTGAGTTCTCGAGCAGCTGGCGCAACTGGCGGACTCGGGCCTCGTTCTTGCCCTGCTCCTCACGCGCTGCGTGGTAACCACCGTTCTCCTTGAGGTCGCCCTCCTCGCGCGCGGCTTCGATGCGCTTGGTGATCTCTTGGCGGCGCGGGCCCTCGCGATCAGCAAGTTCCTCGCTGAGTCGGTTGAAGGCTTCTTGGGTCAACCACGTCACGTGCTCGCTCATCCGAGCAGGGTACGCGATCAGGCTGAATTCGGTGTCCACGGCTGTTCGGGTGGGAATACGCCGGGGGGGAACTGTGGGGGAATCACTCGTACGGGTGGTCCACCAGCCTCACAGGCCAGGATTTCGACGGTGTAGGCCGTAGCGAGCGTCCGCAAGGGGTACGTCAATTGCACGTAGCTCGCACCGGCTGCAAGAGGGATTGTGGCGTACGCAACATCGATGTGGGTCTCGTCCTGTGCACGCAGGATGCACCAGACGTTCGACTCCCCATTGCGTCGGATCTCAAAGGTGACGTCGGTGTGTTCGGGGGAGAGGACCTGCCAGGTGAGCACCTTGGATTGGATCTTAGGGGCGGCGAGTTGCCAGGTGCCGTAGGCGATCGCTGCGCCGAAGGCCGCGATGACGACGACGGCCAAGGCAATAGTCCAGCGCGGCGTCCCTAGCCGATAGCGCTCGGCAATGTGAGGAGGGACATCCTTGGCCTTCACATGCACCTCCGCTCGCGTGGTCCGGGTAGTTATTGGGAGACTATCTCTGTGCCCGAATCCTTTCGACTCCTAGCCGTCCATGCCCACCCTGACGACGAGTCGAGCAAGGGTGCCGCAACGGTGGCCCGCTATGTCGCTGAGGGCGTCGAAGTCCTCGTAGCGACCTGCACTGGGGGCGAGCGTGGCGACGTTCTCAATCCGCTCACCCAGGCGCAGGTAGATCAGTACGGCATCGCCGAAGTCCGTCGCCGCGAAATGGCCCAGGCAGCGGCCCTACTCGGCGTGAGCCACGTGTGGCTGGGCTTCGAAGACTCTGGCTACCCCGAGGGAGACCCCAAGCCTCCGCTTCCGGAGGGTTGCTTCGGGTCACTTCCACTGGAAGTCGCCGCACGCCCCTTGGTGGAGATCGTTCGCCAATTCCGCCCGCACGTGATCACCACGTACGACGAAAACGGCGGCTATCCGCACCCTGATCACATTCGGTGCCATGAAGTTGCCATGGAGGCATACGAGACCGCTGGTGATCCGACAAAGTATGTCGGCACGGGCGAGCCGTGGGAGACATTAAAGCTGTACTACCACCAAACGTTCCATCGAGCGCGTGTCGAGGCACTTCATGAGGCTCTGCTCGCGCAAGGCTTTGAGTCACCTTTTGGTGATTGGGTCGAGCGACTTCTAGAGCGACCCGACGACGCTCATCGAGTGACGACGCGAGTGCCTGCATCGCCGTGGTTTCACATCCGTGATGAGGCTCTGAGGGCGCATGCGACACAGGTGGCACCAGATGGTTTCTGGTTTGCTATGCCGCTCGAGATGCAACATGAAGTGTGGCCGACAGAGGATTATGAATTGGCGCGCTCGCGTGTTCCAATCAATGTGCCGGAGGTCGATCTCTTTGCCGGAATTAGGGAGCAGTCATGACGTGGTTCGAGGAAGTTCCACCGATTGATCCCAATCGAGTGACGCCAGGTCTGTTGGGGCTGTTGTCCTTCATCTTCTTGATTGTCGCCGTTTTCTTGCTCTGGAGATCAATGCGCAAGCAGATGAAAAAGATCGACCCTTTGCTGCCTCAGGGCAAGGAAGAAAAGCGACGCGCGGATGAGCAAATCCCTGAGGAGCCCGACGGCTCGTCAGGTCAATGACCATGCTGCGGCTTCTGTTCACCCCGCGCTGGCTTGTTCGCTCGCTGTTGGGCGTGGTGTTGTTGGCCGTCTGCGTGGGATTGGGTGTCTGGCAGTGGGATCGGGCTCAGCTGACCCTTGAGTCAGAGCGTGCCGCACTCCAGGTTGCCGTTGACGTTGTTGACCTGGCACCGACCGGCGCTGAGCTTCCCGGTGAGAGTGTCGGACGACCAGTATTCGCGACCGGGCGCTACGCAGAACCGCCGTTGTTCGTCTCCAATCGCTCGCTTGATGGCCGCAAGGGGTTCTGGGTGCTCAGTCCGCTCGACCTTGGTGATGGCTCTCGAGTCGCGGTCCTGCGCGGATGGCTTCCGGAGGTAGTCGAGGTCCCGACGGGCAACGCCACAGTTGATGGCGTGATGCAGCCGTACGAGAACTTCTATTCCGGCTCGACCTCGAAGAACGGAGTCATCGTCTCAATGACTCGCGACGAGATCGTTGCTGCATGGGGCGAAGATGTGCGTGCGGGCATCCTGAACCTCACCAGCCAAGAGCCTGCCTACGCCGGTGACCCGCTTCCAGTCCCTACGACTGTGCTGCCTCCCGGCGGGGGCTTCCCCTTGCAGAATTTCTTCTATGCCCTGCAATGGCTCATATTCGCCGGGTTTGTAGTCTTCTTCTGGTGGCGGTGGATCGGTATGGATCTGCGTGAACTCAAACAAAGGAAAGAGGCACCATGAAGGGTCTAGCCGGAGCGGCGACGCGCTACCGCATCATGGCATGGATTACCGGTGTGCTTTTGGCGGTGCTGGTCTGTATTGGTATGCCGCTTCGGTACTGGCTACTCAAGGACAACTGGAACCCACCCATCTCCACGATCTACGCAATCGGGTGGGTGCTCCATGGCTGGGTTTTCGTCGTGTATCTCGCCGCCGCACTCGATGTGACCTTCCGGATGAAGTACTCCGTGCTGAAGGTTCTCGGTGTCGCTATTTCCGGCACCATTCCGTTCATGTCTTTCGTGGCAGAGCATTTCGTCAAGCGAGATGTCAACGCAAAGCTGAGCCAGTAACAAAAGAGGGCCCCGGAATCCCGGGACCCTCTTTTGATTGAGTGCAGGTCTAAGCCTTGGGGTCCGGACCGAAGCGGTTTGGGCCGCGGGTGCCCTCTGATACCCAGAAGATAAGCAAAACGATCCAGCCGAAACACACGAGGTTGATCCACCACCACCAGCCGGAGTGATCGGCGTCGTGAAGGCGGCGGACCATCACCGAGAGCGTGGGAAGCAAGATCGCGAGGGCCCAGACTCCGACGATGATGAGCATGATGATGGCGAATGCGCTCAGACTGGCATTGCCATTTGTGGTGATTTCGCCCGTCGTCTCATTGACGACAATTCCATCGGCACTTCCGTTCAGTGCGATCGTGAGAGGAATGGTGAGAACAACATTCACGATGATGATGAAGAGGTAGTAGTACCAGAACTCGGACCGGCGGGCCCTTCCCTGGAATGTCGCGTACTTGCGGAAGCACGTGGAGACTGCTTCACCAAAGCCCATTGCAACTCCTTGAGACGGTGGGCCGATGGCCCGTGTACTGTCCACGCTAGCGGCGCACCGGTCGACGCACCAGATCCCACGCCGACTCTTCTTGATACCAAGGCAAATGCTCGGTCATTTTGCTTCCTAGTTGACGCTCCCGCGAGCATGAGTTAGCGAATCTGCCGAACGTGAAGAGCTGCAATTCCCTCGAAGTCATCGGGGTTGCGGGTGCAGACGGAAAGGTCATGACGAATTGCCGTTGCAGCGATGAGCGCGTCGGACGCGCGAGCGCGGCCTCTGCGACCTGAAACTCTCAGCGAAGCGGCCACCCGGCCTAAGACGCGCGCAGTCTCTGCATCGAAAGGGAGTGGGCTGAATGCCGCCTCGGCCACCTGGAGAACTGATTGGCGTCGGACGCGTTCGTCGGAGGTAGCAGCGACGAGTGAGCCAACGGAGAGTTAGTCGAGTGTGATTGCGGAGATGAAACTCTCAGAGGGAAGTTGCAAGAGTTGCGGTACTGATTGCGAGCATGGCAATGGCAGGCAAGGTTCCCCGAAGGTGATCCTTGACTCGAAGATGAGCCCCAACGGCAAGGACGAAGTAGATCGACAGGCCGACTGCGGCAGCGATTCCGATTGCGTCGATTGCGAAACCGACGATCAATCCGACAGCTGCCAAGGTTTTGAGCAAGCCGAGAACGGTGCAGAGGTTGGGCGGACAGCGAACTGTTTCAGCGGCTCTCGTGACGCTCGGTAGCTTGAGAAAGTCCCCGATTGCTGATGCTGTGCAGAGAACCGCGAGGACGACGCTGAGGATCGAGTGGGCAGAATTCATGACTTCCAATTTTACTGCCTCTTGCTTCTAGGTCGACGTCGATGTGCCGCTACGTCGATTCGATGACGTATGGATTACCACGCCAAGTTCACCCGGCTGCTCACGGCTGGCCCTCTCACGGAAGTATGGGGACGTGTCCAACCGACTTGCCCAGGCCACCAGCCCCTATCTCCTCCAGCACGCGGATAACCCCGTCGATTGGTGGGAGTGGAGCGCGGAGGCCTTTGCCGAAGCACAGCGGCGCGATGTCCCGATCTTCTTGAGCGTCGGTTACAGCGCGTGTCACTGGTGTCATGTGATGGCGCATGAATCCTTCGAGAACGATGCGATCGCCGCGTATCTCAATGAGAACTTCGTGAGCATCAAGGTTGATCGCGAAGAGCGGCCCGATGTCGATTCGATTTACATGGACGCCACTGTCGCTCTGACGGGTCAGGGCGGCTGGCCGATGTCGGTGTTCCTCGATCATGATCGTCGACCATTCTTCGCAGGCACCTACTTCCCGCCAGCACCTCGACACGGAATGCCCGCCTTCCCGCAGGTGCTCATGGGTCTTGCTGCTGCGTGGACTGAGCGGCGTGGCGAAGTTGCTGATGCTGCCGAGCGCATCACTGAAGCACTCGGCAATCGCCGCATGATCGAGCCCTCAGGGGAGTCGGTCAGCGAAGAGATGTTGAGCGATGCAGTGGCTGCGCTTGCGGCTTCGTATGACTCTCGCCGTGGTGGATTCGGCAATGCGCCAAAGTTCCCGCCCTCCATGGTGCTCGAGTGGTTGCTTCGGCATACGGCCCGCACCGGCAATCATGAGGCGCTCGCGATGGCTGAAGGAACCTTCGAGGCTATGGCGCGCGGTGGCATGTACGACCAACTCCGCGGTGGCTTCGCGCGCTACAGCGTCGATGCCGATTGGATCGTGCCGCATTTCGAGAAGATGCTCTACGACAACGCTCTTCTTCTTCGGGCCTATCTGCATTGGTGGCGGTTGACTGCCTCGCCTCTCGCTTTGCGAGTTGTACGAGACACTGCCGAGTTTTTGCTCAACGACATGACGACGGCCGAGGGTGGCTTTGCAGCTGCGCTTGATGCGGATACGGAAGGAGAGGAGGGGCGGTTTTACGTATGGACGCCGGAGCAACTCACCGAAACCCTAGGCGTTGAAGACGGCCCATGGGCTGCCCAACTTCTCTCGGTTACCGAACGCGGCACCTTTGAGCATGGTTCGTCTACGTTGCAGTTGCGTGTCGAGCCGGACGATCCGCAGCGTTGGGCGCGCGTGCGTGATTCACTTCTGTCGAAGCGGGCAGAGCGCGTTCACCCGGCCCGTGACGACAAAGTAGTTGCCGCGTGGAATGGCATGCTGATTGCAGCACTGGCTGAAGCTGGCGCACTGCTTGATGAGCCGTCCTGGGTCGAAGCGGCACAACGCTCCGCCGACCTACTGATCTCGATCCATATTGATGCGTACGGCCGACTTCGGCGAACTTCCCGCGACGGACGTGCCGGCAACAGCTCCGGCACTCTCGAAGACTACGTATGCGTTGCCGATGGGCTGCAGGCTCTTTACTCCGCAACAGGTGACGATTCGTGGCTCACGATTGCCGGACAATTGCTGGATGTAGTGACGCGACACTTCGCAGACGGCGAAGGCGGCTTCTTCGAAACTCCGGACGATGGCGAGGCGCTGATTCATCGACCTCGAGATCCAGCTGACAATGCAACTCCCTCGGGTTGGTTCGTGGCGGCCGGCGCGTTGCTTACGCAGTCGGCCTTTACCGGCGAGGTTGATTTGCGGCAAGCGGCGGAGCGTGCGCTCGGTGTCGTAGTGCCGTTGGCACAGTCGCCGCGGGCCGGCGGTTCGGGCCTCGCTGTCGCCGAAGCGCTGCTCGATGGGCCAGTAGAGGTCGCAGTTGTCGGTGTGCCAGGGGATCCGGCTCGAGATGCTCTCGCGGAGACAGTTCGCGGGTCGTCCCGACCGGGGCTGGTGTTAGCTGTGGGCGATTCGGGCGATGCCACATGGGTGCCACTCCTCGCGGATCGGCCGCTCGTGTCGGGGCTCGCTGCCGCGTACGTATGCCGGAACTTCGCCTGTCAGGCCCCGGTGACCGAGGTACATGAATTGCGCTCCCAGATCGCTCACGCGAACCTCTGAGCGCCTAATCTCGTGAAACGAGCGTAGTCGAGTTCTTAGGAGCCGAATCGTCGCTGTCGGGCGGCGTAAGAACGCAGCGCGCGAAGGAAGTCGATGTGCCGAAAGTCTGGCCAGTACGCCTCGCAGAAGTAGAACTCTGAGTGAGCGCTCTGCCACAACAAGAAGCCGCCAAGTCTTTGCTCGCCCGAGGTGCGGATCACGAGGTCAGGATCTGGCTGGCCTTTGGTGTAGAGGTTCTTGGCGATGTCTTCGACGTCGATAGTCGCGGCCAGCTCTTCGAGCGACGTGCCCTTCTCGGCGTGCTGTTGGAGGAGTCCGCGTACGGCATCGACGACCTCGCGTCGACCGCCGTAGCTCACGGCGATGTTGACGAGCGAGCCGTTGATCGTGGACGTTGATTCGGCGGCTTCCTTCAGCACCCGCGAGGTGTGCGCGGGGAGCAAATCGAGGGAACCCACTGGGTGCAGACGCCAACGACCCGTTTCTGCGAGATCGGTGACGGTGTCCTCGATGATCGTGACGAGTGCATCGAGTTCTTCACGCGTACGAGAGAGGTTGTCTGTGGACAGCAGCCACAACGTGACGACCTCGACCCCGGCCTCATCGCACCACCCCAGGAAGTCCTTGATCTTTGCGGCCCCGGCTCGGTGGCCTGCCGATGACGTGGATCCCTGCATGCTGGCCCAACGGCGATTGCCATCGAGGATGACCCCCACGTGGCGCGGGACGCGGCCACCGGCGACCTGCTTGCGGAGTCGGCGCCCATACGCCGAATACACCAGGTCCGTAAGTCCCACGCCGCCTCCACTTCAAGTCCCGTCAGGCTACCGGGCCGCGCTTCGTGACAGTTATGTGAACGCCAGAAGAGCATCGGCGTGGCGTCGCGGGGCTGACTAAGGCCCGCCTTAACGTCGGAGACACCAGCGCCGGGACTGGCCCGGATGCGCCGAGCTTTCGGAGAACACGTGCCTGCTGCGAGCCGCCCCTCCGTCCGCACCTACGTACTCGACACCAGCGTGCTGCTGTCTGATCCGCATGCGCTGCTGAGATTCGACGAACACGAGGTGGTTCTTCCGCTCGTAGTGATCACTGAGCTTGAGGCTAAACGCACGCATCCTGAACTTGGCTATTTTGCGCGCGCCGCGCTTCGCTTGTTGGATGATGTGCGCCTCAGCGGGGGTCGACTTGACCAGCCAATCCCGATTGGCGAGCACGGTGGCACCTTGCGAGTTGAGCTCAATCACATCGACACGGCGGTGTTGCCGGCCGGATTCCAATCTGGTGACAACGACACCCGCATCCTCGCCGTTGCGCGCAATTTGGCAGCTGAGGGGCACGACGTTGTTCTTGTCAGCAAGGACCTACCCATGCGCGTTAAGGCCTCAGCAGTTGGGCTGGAGGCAGACGAATATCGCGCCGAACTTGTTGTCGAATCCGGTTGGACGGGCATGGCCGAATTAGAGGTCGCTGCCACGATGATTGACGAGCTCTACGACGAGGGCGCGATCGATCTGGATCAAGCGCGAGATCTACCCTGCAATACCGGCCTCGTGCTGCTGTCTGATCGTGGGAGTGCGCTGGGTCGTGTCACAGCGGAGAAGCGTGTTCGGCTTATTCGCGGCGATCGTGAAGCATTTGGTATTCATGGCCGCTCGGCAGAGCAGCGTGTGGCACTGGATCTCTTACTTGACCCAGACATCGGTATCGTCTCCCTGGGTGGGCGAGCCGGCACCGGCAAGAGTGCGCTTGCACTGTGTGCCGGACTCGAAGCGGTGATGGAGCGACGTCAGCATCGCCGGGTGATCGTGTTCCGACCGCTCTACGCCGTGGGTGGTCAAGATCTTGGCTACTTGCCGGGTAATGAGGCAGAGAAGATGGGGCCTTGGGGCCAAGCAGTCTTTGACACCTTGGGCGCTGTGGCCACCCAAGAGGTCGTCGACGAGGTCCTCGATCGCGGCATGCTCGAGGTCCTACCGTTGACTCATATTCGTGGTCGCTCGCTCCACGACGCCTTTGTCATCGTCGATGAGGCGCAGTCCCTAGAGCGCAATGTTCTGCTGACGGTCCTCTCCCGCATCGGTCGAGACTCTCGAGTGGTGCTCACCCACGACGTCGCCCAGCGTGACAACCTGCGGGTGGGGCGCCACGACGGGGTCGTGGCCGTGGTGGAGAAACTCAAGGGTCACCCCCTCTTCGCCCACGTGACCCTGACCCGATCTGAGCGCTCGCCCATTGCGGCGTTGGTCACAGAAATGCTCGAGGACCCGCTGATTTGACCTCATACGGGCGACTTAGTCATGTGACTTAGTGGTCCGTCCGTGTCCAATCTGTTACCGTTGGCCCGTTCCCATCCACCCAGGTGGGGACCTCGCGGGGACGCCAAGTCCTGCCCCCTCGTGAGCGCTAACCGCGGGCAGGAGCGGGGGACCCAACACCGCGCACGTACTTCTAGGGCGCGGGGGCGAGTGATCGCCCTGGGGTGAAGTCACGAACCTGTGACCGGCCAACTCCCGGCCGAACCCGACAGCTCACCCCGTAGGCGTGTAGGAGATGTCCATGCGTCGAGTGCTTGCTGTGCTCACGGTAGTTGCCGCGTTTGCGGCTCCCACCGCAGTCGCGTCAGCTCACGCTGCAACGGCCTCGCCGAGTGTGGCGGCCGCAGCCGCTACGCGTGCTGTGCCCCCGACTCTTGAGTTTGGCGATAAGGGCCCGGCCGTACAGATCTTGCAGACTGCACTTCGTGTCCCAAAGGCCAAGGCCCAGGGCTTCTTTAATCGCAAGACGCAGCGCGCAGTCAAGGCGTTCCAATTGCGCATGGGTCTTCGCACCACTGGCGTCGTCACCGCTCCTACCTGGGCTGCTCTCGGACCGCGGGTTTCGCGTGCTGCAGCACGCACCGTCGCAATGGCTCCGTCCGATGTGCTCCCGTGGGAGTCTTTCGCGGCACGTGACCTCGTGGGTTATCGCACGAGCGCCTACCAGGGCAAGCACTTCGTCGCCGGCATGGAGCAGTACCGCCTGTGCATCGTGCAGCGCGAGTCCGGCGGCAATTACCGTGTCGGCAGCTACTACCAAGGCGCCTACCAATTTGCGCCGTCGTGGAACTCGACAATTCGCGCCCACCTGCGGCCTGAGATGGCGGCCAAGTACGGCCAAGCCGGTGCTAATGCGGTTGATGCACTTGCAGGGAAAAACATTAGCGAGTGGAACCGTTTCTGGCAGGACGCGGCCTTCTACTCCGTGGTTGCTCACTCCGGCACCGGACCGTGGGCGGGGGGCAACTGGTCCTGTGACTCTCGGTCAGGCCGGGAGTCGGGTTGGCCGAGCGCTGGCGCGTGGAACTATCTCCCTTTTGAGGGCTGAGTTAGTTCGGCCGCCCCACCGGGATTGTCGTT
>JBIHZU010000173.1:0-3973 GCA_044240285.1 Candidatus Nanopelagicales bacterium
GGGTGAGAATCGGATCGATACACACGACACGCGCACCTTTTTCGCGTGCCTGCATGATGAACGGCCACAGATGCGAGTTTGAAGTGAGGGTGTTGGTGCCCCACAGCACGATAAGCCGAGAGTGCGCTATGTCCTGTATCGGCGGTGCGATTCGGGCGCCATAGGTGTGCGCCCACGCTGTGCTACCCGCCGCCGCACAGATCGTACGCTCAAGAAGTGACGCACCAAGGCGATGGAAGAACCGATCTGCGGTGCCGCCTCCTTGCACTTGCCCCAGAGTGCCGCTGTAGGAGTACGGGACAACCGACTCCGGACCATGTGTTGCGACAACATCAAGAAGTCGCGCGGAGATGTCGGCGATCGCTTCATCCCACGTAGCAGGTGTGAAGCGACCCTCGCCCTTAGCCCCAACCCGACGCATCGGGGTGAGCAGTCGTTCTGGATGGTAAGTCCGTTCGAGGTAGCGATTGACCTTCGCGCAGAGGAAGCCCTGCGTCACTGGATGGTCATGCGAACCGCGCAATTCGACAGCCACACCATCGACCACCTGAGTCTCGAATGAGCATGTGTCAGGACAGTCGTGTGGGCAGACACCCTTCACGATCAGCGGGAGACTAGTCATTTGTCCTATTCCTCGCAGCCTGTAGACGCACATCAAGATCTGACTGGAGGCGACGACTCACAGTGTCGGGGATCTCACCCTCTTCACGCATGCGCACAATCTCCTCCTGCTCAGCATGAAGCATCTCACTCTGGATTGCTCGCAGTCGCAATTCATCGGTGCTCTCATCTTCGGAGTCCATCGCGACGACCCTAGCGATATCTTCTTGCACAGGTACTCGCAACGCAGAGACGATGGACTTTGGGATTGGCTTTCCAGCCATCTCGCCGTCCGCCACAAGAGTGTCAAGGCGCTCTAGGGCTGCGCGCAGAACTGCCACGCGAGCCATGCGCTCCATCTCCTTCTCGTCATCGTCTGGAATCTTCAACTTACGCGCGAGAGGGGCCAGAGTCGGAGCCAGAATCAAGGTCACCAAAATGGCCAAGAAGGTCACTGCGACGAGAAGATTGCGATCGGGGAATTGATCGCCGGAGTCCAGCACAAGTGGGACTGTAAAAACGGCTAGGCCGGAGATCGGCCCCCGAGCCCCCGCCCACGACAAAATTGTGGCGCTCTTCCACGCCATAGAACGGCCACCCCATGAGTGTGGGCGTGCCGCCACCATCGCACCAATAAAGAGAAAACGCACACCGATGAGAACCACTACGGTGATCGCGGTGATGAACAAGAGCGGCTGGATCTGGTTAGGTTCTAGCAGCCCAATGACGTGTGGAATCTCCATACCGACAATGAAAAATGCAAAAGTCTGCAGAATGTAGGTGATGTGCTTCCACACCGTGATCGCCTGCATGCGGCCTCGGAATCCCACCGTCCGATGCATGCCACTCGCCACAATGAGAGCGGTAACCACGACGGCAAGAATTCCTGACCCTCGCAACTCTTCAGCCAGGAAGTAGACGGGGATCGGCGCGACGATAACGAGGCAGTTGACGGCAACTGTGTCCGAAAACCTTCGGACCGCAAGAACGAGTACGACACCAAAGGCAATGCCCACGGCAAATCCGGAGATAATGGATAGCGCCAAAATTCCAGCCACTTGACCGAAAGTCACCGTACCGGCCGCCGTAGCAAGAAGGGCGACTCGCAAGAGCGTTAACCCTGAGGCATCGTTAACGAGACTCTCGCCTTCAAGCACCGAGACGATTCTTCGCGGGAGTCCAGCACGCTTGGCGCTGGCAGCCACCGCAACGGCGTCTGTGGGCGCGAGCACCGCACCTAACGCGCACGCTGCAGCGAAGGGCAGCCCCGGCAAGATCAACGAAGCCGCCCAACCGATTGCTAATGATGTGACTATCACCAAACCAATCGCAAGCGCGAAGACTGGCCGCCGCACCGCACTTAAATCTCGAAACGAAGCGCCGAGGGCTTCACCAAACACGAGGGGCGCGAGTACGGCAATCAGAATGAGCTTAGGGTCCAAGGGAGCATACGGACCAAAGGGCACCATGTCGACCACAGCACCCAAGGCGATCAAGGGCAGCGCGGTGGACCAACCACGGGATCGAATCACCAAGGACAGGATCAGGGCCAAGCCGGCGGCACCCACGATGCCGAGGAAGTCCTGATTCACGAACGTGACGCTACACGCAATCAGCTGATGGCGAGGGCCTCGGGCGAAGGACAGGAGCAGACGAGATTGCGGTCCCCAAAGGCACCATCGATTCGTCGTACCGGCGGCCAGTATTTGCTTTGGCGCACTCCCGGCAGCGGGTAGGCAGCAATCTCGCGCGAGTACGGATGCGACCACTCTCCTAGGCAATGCTCGGCGGTGTGCGGAGCATTGGAGAGGGGATTGTCATCAACCGGCCACTCGCCTGCTTCGACCCGGTCGATCTCGGCTCGAATGGCAATCATGGCTTCACAGAAGCGATCGATCTCCTGCAGATCCTCGCTCTCGGTTGGCTCGACCATGAGCGTGCCGGCGACCGGGAACGACATCGTGGGTGCATGGAAGCCATAGTCAACGAGACGCTTGGCGACATCATCAACGGAGACTCCGCTGCGCTTGGTGATACCGCGCAGATCGAGAATGCACTCATGAGCAACTAGACCGTTTTCGCCGGTGTAGAGCACCGGAAAGTAGTCACCCAGTCGACGAGCGATGTAGTTCGCGTTCAAAATTGCAACTTGAGTCGCGCGCTTAAGTCCGTGAGCGCCCATTAGTCGCACGTAGGCCCACGGAATCTGCAACACACCCGCACTGCCCCATGGCGCACCAGACACCGGACCGATGCCACCGTCTGGGTAACCACGACCGACGGGACCACACTCAGGGTGCACCGGATGCGAAGGTAAGAACGGCGCGAGATGCGCTCGCACACCTACGGGTCCGACGCCGGGTCCACCGCCGCCATGCGGGATGCAGAATGTCTTGTGCAGGTTTAAGTGGGACACGTCTGCACCGAATTTGCCAGGTTGAGCAAGCCCGACGAGTGCGTTGAGGTTGGCACCATCAACATAGACCTGACCGCCCGCATCATGAACCATCGCACAGATGTCCGTGACCGCAGTTTCGAACACACCGTGAGTGGAGGGATAGGTGATCATCAACGCAGCCAAATTGTCTGCATGCTCATGAATCTTGACCTTCAAGTCATCCACATCAACATTGCCCATCGCATCGCAGGACACCACGACAACCTGCATGCCGACCATAACTGCGCTTGCCGCGTTTGTGCCATGCGCAGAACTCGGAATCAGACACACGACACGATGCTTATCGCCGCGTGATTGGTGATAGGCCGCTATAGCGAGAAGTCCAGCGAACTCCCCCTGCGAACCAGCATTGGGTTGCACGGAGACTGCGTCGTATCCGGTGACCTCCGCTAGCCAACCTTCGAGGTCAGCGATCATCTCCAAATAGCCCTGCGCCTGATCGAGCGGTGCGAACGGATGCATATCGGCAAACTCTGGCCACGTGACCGCTGCCATCTCTGTCGTCGCGTTGAGTTTCATCGTGCATGAACCGAGCGGGATCATCGCACGGTCTAGCGCAATGTCTCGATCCGAGAGCTTGCGGAGGTATCGCAACATGGCAGTTTCACTCTGGTGCGCAGAGAAGACCGGGTGCGTGAGATAAAGCGACGTGCGCGCAAGTTCGGTAGGAATGCTGGGCGCAGCAGCGTCTGGAAGGTGCACCGGAGCACCAATATCGCAGGCAGCCATCGCATCAAGCACGAGTTGTAGATGAGCGTCATTGGTGACCTCATCGCACGAGATGCTCACATGATGGGCCTCAATTTTACGGATATTGACATCTCGCTCATGGGTCGCTCGCATCAGGGCGTCAACTGACTTTACGCGGATGACAACTGTGTCGAAAAAGTTCGAGTGGACCACTTCGGCACCCAT
>JBIHZU010000174.1:0-3970 GCA_044240285.1 Candidatus Nanopelagicales bacterium
CACCCCGATGGCGGCGGCCCCCACCTCAGCCTTGAATACGACACGACCTTCCTCGATGCGGGCGAAGGCACGTTTGGTGGAGATCAAGTCGGCGACCCGAGCCCGGTATGCGCTGCCCATTCCGCCAGACATTGGCGAGATGCCGACCTCCTCGGTGAACATTGCGACACTGGCTGGGAGAAGCAGATCGATTTCCTCAATTCGCACGGTACGCACCTGTGGATCGGCGCGAACTTCAGGCGGTCCGGAAATGGCCATGAGCGGTTGATCGGCGCGCACTTCGCGAGCCGGACCCCAGCGATGGGTGAGCCCAGCCCACAGGTGAAGTACCTCAACCGCGGGTCCCACGAGCGAAGAACAGCGGCGCGGGCCCTGGCTTAGATGGGTGATGAAGGCCTCGCGCGTTTCATGCGTCGTCTCGATGGGAATCACATTCGCTCCCGCATACACAGCCGAGAGCAATTCCCCTTCTGCAAAGCACCCCAAAAGTTCCCCGCCAATACGCCAAGGGTCAGTGTCCACAAGACCATTGGCTGCCACGATTCGAGATGCCGCAAAACAGTGGGTGATCGGGTCACGCAACAGCAATTGCCGCAACGCCATCGCATCGTGAGATGTGAGCGTGCGTACGCGCATGAATGTCTCTTTGTGTGAACTCAGGAAACTGTGACTTCAGGCGAGCCCGCCGGCATGGACTCCGCCAGCTTGAGAGCTTCTTCGATGAGCGTTTCCACGATCTGATGTTCAGGCACTGTTTTGATGACCTGACCGCGCACGAATATTTGTCCCTTGCCGTTGCCAGACGCCACACCGAGATCGGCTTCGCGTGCCTCACCAGGACCGTTGACGACGCAACCCATGACCGCGACACGCAATGGCACCTCGAGTCCCTCGAGTCCAGCGGTCACCTGCTCGGCGAGCGTGTAGACGTCTACCTGAGCGCGACCACATGACGGGCATGACACGATTTCGAGCCCGCGGGGACGCAAATTGAGCGACTCCAGAATCGCCAACCCGACCTTGACCTCTTCGACCGGAGGGGCCGACAAGGAGACCCGAATGGTGTCGCCGATGCCTTCGCTGAGCAAAGCGCCAAAGGCGACCGCCGACTTAATGGTGCCTTGAAAAGTTGGTCCGGCCTCGGTCACGCCCAAATGCAACGGGTAGTCGCACTGCTCTGCGAGCAGACGATAGGCCTGCACCATCACTACTGGGTCGTGATGCTTCACCGAAATCTTGATGTCGCGGAAGCCATGCTCTTCGAAGAGGCTGGCCTCCCAGAGCGCCGACTCCACTAGCGCTTCGGGGGTCGCTTTGCCGTACTTATTTAGGAGTCGCGGGTCGAGGCTACCTGCGTTGACGCCAATACGAATAGGAATGCCGGCATCACCGGCTGCACGCGAAATTTCCTTGATCTTGTCATCGAACTGCTTGATGTTGCCGGGATTCACTCGAACCCCCGCACATCCGGCATCAATGGCAGCGAATACGTACTTGGGCTGGAAATGAATATCCGCAATCACCGGAATGCCCGACTTCTTTGCGATAAGCGGAAGTGCGTCGGCATCGTCCTGGCTCGGTACGGCAACGCGTACGACCTGACAACCTGATGCGGTGAGCTCGGCGATTTGCTGCAAAGTTGCATCCACATTAGAAGTGAGGGTCGTCGCCATCGACTGCACGCTGATGGGCGCATCTCCGCCTACCTCGACGGGATGCGTGGGGTGCCGGAGAACCAACTTGCGCGAGACACGGCGCGGGGCGAGCACCGGAGGAGGCGGGGATGGAATGCCCAGATTGACCGTCACCGCTCTAGTATCCCCCATCCCGGTCGAGCCCACCCGTCGCACGCCACGCACTTAACCCAGGGAGATGGGCTTGACGATGTCGGCGAAGATCACGATCGCCCCCATGACGACAAGCGAAGCTGCAACCACATATGCGACCGGCAGGAGTTTGGCCACATCGGCCGGCCCAGGATCGGGCTTGCCACGCATCTTGGCGATGCGCCGCTTGATCGACTCGTACACCGCTCCTGCCACGTGGCCGCCATCAAGGGGCAGTACAGGAATTAGATTGAACAGGAAGAGGAAGAGATTCAAGGACGCTGCCAGTGACAGGAAGATTGCAACTTTCGCCTTTATCGGCTGATCAGAGGCCGCGATGTCACCGCCAATCCGCGTGACGCCCACAACGCTCACCGGGCCATCCACTGCCCGTTCTTCTCCGCCAATCAAGGTGTCAGCAACAAGTTCATAGAGCCGTACCGGAAGGGCAATCAGCGCCTTCACAGAGGCAGTAGTCATATCCCACATCTGTGCGGGCACGGTGGCGAAGGACTGCGGAACGAAATCAGAGGCTGGGCGAATTCCCAAAAATCCCGTTTTTTCGGATGCCCCCGTCGGCGTGCCATCGGAGTTATAGACCGGGCGTGTCACCTGAGTGACTTCAACGGGTACGTCGCGCACACCCCCATCCGCAAAGCCCACCGTGAGGACAGCAGGACCGGCAGGCATGGCCCGAATGATGGTCGTGGCCTCGTCCCACGTGGTTACAGGCGTGCCGTCGATGGCCACGAGAGTCTCTCCCGGCTGAAGATTCGCTTGCGCAGCAGGCGAAGGAACCGAGCCAGCCGGACACGAGCCGTCAGCAAGCGCGTCTCCAGTAGGAGCGCTCATAGTCGGAGTGCACGGAACAACAGCAGCGACAGAAGTTGTCGGCGTGGGTATGCCGATGCCGCACAGCACAATTGCGAACAGCACAAACGCGAGGATGAGGTTCATCGTCGGTCCGCCGAGCATGATGATGATTCGCTTCCACGTCGCGCGCCGGTAGAACACACGATCCTCATCGCCGGGCGCGATCTCTTCCAGAGACTGCTGACGCGCATCCGCAATCATGGTCGCGAAACGACCAGTGGACGCTCGAGTAGCAGTACCCGGAGGGGCGTCCGGCGGAGGCGGAAGCATGCCGATCATGCGGATATAGCCACCCACCGGAATGGCCTTGAGCCCATACGTCGTCTCACCCTTGACCTTCGACCAAATCTTGGGGCCAAAGCCGATCATGTACTCGGTGACCTTGACGCCGAAGAGCTTCGCTGGCGCGAGATGGCCGACCTCATGAAGTGCGATCGAAGCGAGAATCAACAAGGCGAACAGAACGATCCCGATGATCTCTGCGATCATGAACTCCCGCCTTCCTTGAGTTGCCCCGTTAGAGCTTCAGCGCGCTCTCGCGCCCACGCATCTGCAGTAATGACGTCTGAGAGGCGAATTTCGTTCCCTTCGGTGTCCCGCGATGCGGATAAGTGCTCCTCGAGAACCGAAGACACCGTGTCTACGATGCCCGTGAAGCTCAGCCTCCCAGCGAGAAACGCTGCCACACATACTTCGTCAGCACCATTCATCACCGCTGGCGCAGTGCCGCCTGCAGCCGCCGCACGACGAGCGAGGCGTACGGCCGGGAAGACATCTTCGTCAAGCGGCTCGAAGTCCCATCGCGCGCCCGAACTCCAATCACACCCGGGTGCCGCATCCGCAATGCGATCGGGCCACGCCAAACCGAGCGCGATCGGCAGCCGCATATCAGGTGGGGAAGCCTGCGCCAACGTCGATCCGTCGATGAACTCCACCATTGAGTGGACCACAGATTGTGGATGTACGACGACATCGATGCGGTCTAACGGCACACCGAAGAGCAAATGCGCCTCGATCAACTCAAGCCCCTTATTCAGCAGGGTGGCTGAGTTGATCGTGACGAGCGGCCCCATTGACCACGTCGGGTGCGCAAGAGCCTGCGCGGGAGTGACTTCAGCCAATTCAGCACGCGTCCGTCCCCGGAAGGGCCCACCACTTGCGGTCAAGATCAGACGACGAACCTCAGCAGCGCGCCCACCGCGTAGACACTGCGCGAGCGCAGAGTGCTCCGAGTCGACCGGCACGATCTGCCCTGGACGCGCGATCGCATT
>JBIHZU010000175.1:0-3964 GCA_044240285.1 Candidatus Nanopelagicales bacterium
GTTCGGTGTGCTTATGCGTTGGGTGTGTGGTGGCCACTCGAGTCGCAAAGGATTTTCTCTCGTGTCAAACCTCGATCTGTGCGCGTCAACTGGCGAGTCGCCGGTTGATCTCGTCGCGCTGCGCGAAGAGGTGCTGGCCGCGGGCGGCGCAATCGGCAATGACATGTTGCGCTCGTTGTTGGCCATGGGCCCTAGTGCGCACATGGCGACAGTGCTTGAAGTCATCGACCCTGAGTTGGTTCACCCCGATGTGTTTGATTTGCCTGACCCCGAGGCTGTGTCTGAGCATGCGATGCAGATTGCGGCGCGTGAAGGAGCTGATGCGGGCCGGTTGATCCTGCTTCAACTGTGGAAGCGACAGGAAGCCTGGACTGCTTCTCGGTCCATGACCACCTCGAACGCCTACGCAACCGCGGCTATGGACCGCACCGGTCGTGAGACTTCCCGGTTTGATGTGTCCCGCTCCGGGGTGGTCGCTGAAGTGGGCTTGGTGATGGGGGTTCATGGGTCGACGGCGGATGTGAAGATCACTCAATCGGCGTTACTCAACCCTGAGGGTGTTCTGTCCACGACCCACGAAGCCCTCGCGCAAGGGCTCATCACCGAACCAGTCGCTCGCCTGATGGCTGACGCGATGGACGGCTTGTCGTTCGAGCAAATGGCCCGAGTCGAGGCAATGGTGCTTCCCCGACTTGTGCGCCACATCGACCCCATCACCCGTGAAGGCGCTCCTGCGGGTTACTCCTACGCCAAAGACCAACTCGCCCGAGCCCTCAACCGTGTTGCGCCCGAACGAGCCAAAGAGAAGCGTGCGCAAGCGATGGCTAAGCGTGGTGTGAAGATCCGCATCCTTGAAGAAGACGGCCTCGCCCAAATTTGTCTGTGGACCACCAAAGTCCAAGGCATCTCGTTCTATGAGCGCATCAACGAGATGGCTGAAGCATCCCAAGCTGCAGAACGTAAGGCAGTAGAAGAGACCGGGCATGACGCGGGGAGTGTGCGCACGATCAACCAATGCAGGGCAGATGTTCTGGTTGAGTTAGTGATGAACGCCGGAAACACCGCCACGATGACTCTGGGCTGCGCCAGCGTCCCTGCGCGCGTCAACGTGGGTGTTCTGATCGACCTCCCCACGCTCCTCGCGCTGCGTGACAACCCCGCGGAGCTGCCCGGCTACGGGCCACTCGATCCCGAACTCGCTCGAGCCCTCGCGGCAGACAATGAGTGGCGAAGATTCCTCCACGATCCGATAACCGGACAAATACTGGACCTCGGCCACACCAAATACGAACCAAGTCGCAAACTTCGAGAATTCATCCACGCCCGAGACCCCAAATGCACTTATCCCGGATGCAACCACCAAGCGAGGCGATCTCAACTCGACCACATCATGCCCTGGCCCCAAGGTCCCACCGACAGATCCAACCTGCACCCGCTATGCGTGCATCACCACAACCTGAAAACCCACGGCAACTGGCAAGTCAACCGAGATCACGACTCGGGCGAAACCACTTGGACCAGCCCACGCGGCCTCACCGCAAAAGCGCCACATCCCTACCAGCCCATGCCCACAACAATCTGGCCCGAACAAGACGACGGACCACCACCGTTTTAGCTGTTTTCTATTTAGCGTTTTGTCGCCCAAAGAGCCGACCGAAAAATGAGGGTCTGGCTGCCTTTGCTGCGGCAAGTTCGGCTGCGGTGCATGTGCAGCGCTGCTCTCGCGGTACGCCAGCCATCACCTGTTTGACGTGCTGGCCGCATCCGGCCCAGGTGATCTTTCTGCAATTCCAACAGCTCTTGCGTGTGCACATGTATTTCTCCTCAGACGACTACTTGGAGTATACCCCTAGGGGTATACTAAAGGTGACCCAAGGAGGAACTATGGCTACAACAAGTCTCAAGGAATCGGATTTCGAGACGACCGTGAGCGAAGGCATCGTATTTGTCGACTTTTGGGCGGCGTGGTGTGGTCCGTGCCGCAACTTTGCCCCCGTATTTGAGGCGGCGTCCGAGCAGCATCCGGATGTCGTCTTCGGCAAGGTGGATACCGAAGCAGAACAGCAGCTCGCTGCGGCGGCGGCCATTACCTCGATTCCTACGCTCATGGCCTTTCGCGACGGGATATTGGTCTACCGAGAGGCGGGTGCCTTGCCGGCGAAATCCTTTGAAGAACTCATTCAGTCGGTGCGCAGTCTCGATATGGACGACGTACGCGCTCAGATCGCCGCTCAAGCGAAATGAGTTCGATTCGGGCAGAGTAGGCCTTCGAAAGCTGGAGGCTTAGATGTCAGTAGCGGGAAGTGGCGTTGTGGTGACGGGTGCTGGCGCCGGCATAGGCGAAGCGCTGGCCCGACGCCTGGCCGCTGGTGGTGCCCGCGTCGTCGTCAACGACATCGACGAGTTGGCTGCGCATCGCATCGCGCAAGACATTGGTGCCATCGCGATACCCGGTGACGCCGCCACGGAAGTTGGCGTTGCATCACTTATCAGTGAAGCAACGCATGCCCTCGGCGAGATTGATATCTACTTCGCTAATGCAGGGGTAGAGACTGGTGGAGGTCTGTCTGCAACTGAGGACGATTGGGCCCGCACCTTCGAAGTCAACGTGATGGCGCATGTTCGAGCAGCGCGAATCCTCGTCCCTCGCTGGCTCGAGCGCGGGCAAGGCCGGTTCGTAGTGACTGCTTCCGCAGCAGGCCTCCTGACGATGCTCGGCAGCGCGACATATTCCGTTAGCAAGCACGCCTCTTTGTCATTTGCTGAGTGGTTGTCTGTGACCTATGGCCATCGCGGTGTTGTTGTGCAGGCGATTTGCCCATTAGGCGTGCGCACGCAGATGCTCGAACTAGAAGACGAAATCGTGCGCGAGATTCTGTCCCACGATGAGGCAATTGAGCCGGCGGAAGTCGCGGAATCAGTGTGGGCTGCGTTGCAGGGAGAGAGTTTCCTCATTCTCCCGCACCCTAAGGTCGCGGACTATTACAGATCCAGGGCCGCCAACACCGATCACTGGATAGCAGGTATGCGCAAACTGCAACGTCGTATCGACGAATCAGCAGGATGAGTCAAGGGGCAGTCCCTGCTGTGTGGCCAACAGCGATTCGATAGCCTGCGAACCGGAGGTGCCTCATGCGCGCAGCAGTTTTCTCTCGTCGTGGACCGTCGGATGTTTTGTCGGTACAAGAAGTTCCAGACCTTGAACCGGGCCCAGGCGAAGTTCGAGTCAAGATCGCCGTTTCTGGCGTCAATCCGACCGACTGGAAGATGCGCAAGGCGGGCGCTGACCTAACTTGGCCGCACGCCACTCCCAACCAAGACGGCGCCGGCATCATTGATGCAGTGGGATCCGGAGTGAGTCCCGATCGCATCGGCGAGCGCGTGTGGTTGACCTACGCCGCTTGGCAGCGCCCTTGGGGAACTGCTGCCGAACAGTGCGTGGTGCCCTCCGAGCATGCGTGGACATTGCCTGACAACATCTCGTTTGCTCAAGGTGCGGGACTACCTATTCCTTTTCTCACGGCGCACTATTGCCTCTACGCGGATGGCCCCATTGCGGGTCTCACGGTGCTCGTCGCCGGTGGCGCAGGTGCGGTCGGACATGCGGCTATTCAATTAGCCAAACTTGCTGGCGCGCAAGTCATCACGACCGTGAGCGGCCCGGCGAAGGCAGCAATTGCCCAGACCGCCAACCCCGATCTCATCGTGAACTACCGCGATGCAGACGCGGAGCAGCAGATCAAGGCGTTTGCACCCGAGGGGGTAGATCGCATTGTCGAAGTTGCACTCACAGACAACCTCGCTCTAGATCTTGCGGTCCTCAAGCCGTTTGGTTCGGTGGTGACCTACGCAAATCAGCCCGAAGATCCGGCGGTCCCGGTGCGCCAGTTGATGTTCGGCAATTTCAATTTGCGTTTCGTCATCATGTATTTCTTTGGTGCTGCAGTCCTCAACCATGCAGTGG
>JBIHZU010000176.1:0-3957 GCA_044240285.1 Candidatus Nanopelagicales bacterium
GTCCATTGTGCTGTGACGCCGGGCTCAAGGGCCCGCGCTTTGGCAGGAGTGCTCGTCGGCGTTCGACTGAATCGAGGCGCTGGTGCGGGTTGCACAATGCCGTCAATCTCAATGAAGTTCCCACGCTCGCGATTGTGTGGATATAGCGGCGCCTCGTGCATGGTTAACACCGGCGCAACGCACGCATCGCGTCCATCGAAGATCTCGACCCATTCATCACGGGTTTTGGTCGCGACTACCTCAGCAAACCGTTCCCGCAGAATCGGCCATCCGGACAAGTCGTGCTGATCGGGCAGATCCTCTCCCGCTAGCCCAGCGCCATCGAGCCAGTCTGCGTAAAACTTCGGTTCGAGACAGGCAACTGCGAGCCACTTGCCGTCTTTCGTGCCGTAGACGTCATAAAAGGGCGTCCCGGAGTCCAGCAGATTGACGCCGGCCTCGTCACTCCAGCGACCCCCCGCTGCCAAACCATGCATCATCGACATCAAGAGCGCAGATCCATCAATCATTGCCGCATCGACTACTTGACCCACACCTGAACGTTGCGTCTCCCACAGGGCCGCAAGCAGACCCACGAGCAACAGCATCGATCCGCCACCGAAGTCACCGACTAGGTTGATGGGAGGAGTAGGCGGTTGGCCGCGGCGACCAATATGGGCCAGGACACCCGCGACGGCGACGTAGTCCAGATCGTGACCGGCTACGCGCGCGAGCGGACCTTCCTGTCCCCAACCCGTCAGGCGGCCATAGACGAGTCGGGGATTTACTTCGAAGCAATCGTCGGGACCAAGACCACGTCGCTCCATGACCCCCGGCCGAAATCCTTCGATGAGGATGTCCGCGTCACGACACAATTCAAGAACCACCTGCCGACCGGCCTCTTCACTAATGTCGACCACCATGCTGGTGCGACCTCTCCGCAGCACATCAGTGCGCGCCTTAGTGATTTCGAGGGACTTTTTCGGCGACTCAATGCGGATGCCCTCCGCACCAAGATCGGCGAGGATCATCGAGGCAAAGGGCGCTGGGCCCATTCCGGCCATTTCGACGAAACGCAGCCCGGCCAGCGGTCCCACACCCAGTGCCATCTCACCAGATTAGGGCCCGCAATCCGGCTAGCGGGAGGGGCCCTGAGTGACGTACGGGGCGCAAGTGACAGGCGTGTGAGTCGGGGCTGAATTCACGAGTCACGTTCCCGCCGCTCACGCCGCCTCACGCTAGGTTTGCAGTCATCCACGAGAACACATGAGGAGATATGGCCACCACCGTGAGCATCGACGAGTTGAGCATCAACACCATCCGCGGACTGTCGATCGACATGATTCAGCGGGCCAACTCTGGACATCCGGGCACTCCGCTTGGCACTGCGCCGCTCGGCTACACGTTGTGGAACCGCGTGATGACGTACGACCCGGCAGCTCCCACGTGGTCGGGCCGCGATCGCTACGTGTTGTCAGCGGGCCATGCATCTGCGCTGCTCTACTCACTGATCCATCTCGCCAATGTCCGCGACGGCGCCGCGCCTGCCCTCACCCTCGCTGATCTCGAAGCATTCCGTCAGCTCGGCTCGAAGTGCCCCGGTCATCCCGAATACGGACACACAGTCGGAGTCGAGACGACCACCGGCCCACTCGGTCAGGGCCTGGCGGCATCTGTCGGCATGGCCATTGCACAACGTTGGCTGTCGACTCACTACGCGCGCCCCGATTCGCGCGGTGGTGCTTTCGACTTGTTCAACTACAACGTCTATGCGCAATCTGGTGATGGCTGCATGATGGAAGGCATCACCTCGGAAGCCGCATCACTTGCCGGGCACCTGCAGCTGAGCAACCTCTGTTGGATCTACGACGCGAACCGCATCACGATCGAGGGCCATACAGATATCGCTTTCACCGAGGACGTCGCGCAACGGTTTGTTTCCTATGCCTGGAATGTGATCGTCGTTCCCGACATCAATGACCTTGATGCGGTCGAGCGGGCGATTCACGACTTCCACAAGGAGGACGAGCGACCCACCTTGATCATCGTGCACAGCCACATTGGCTACGGATCGCCTGAGGAAGACTCCCCCAAGGCCCACGGTGAACCACTCGGCGGCGATGGTGTGAAGGCAACCAAAGAATTCCTCGGACTCCCTGCCGACAAAGATTTCTTCGTACCTGATGGTGTCTATGACGCATTCGCCGAAGGCATCGGTGCGCGAGGCGCAGCCGCTCATGCGCAATGGAACGACGCGTTTGCTGCCTACCGGGCGCAGTATCCCGATCTGGCTACCGAGATTGACCAGATGGAATCCGGGACACTTCCCAACGACTGGGAAGCAGCACTCACCGAATTCCCCGCAGACCCCAAGGGACTCGCGACTCGCGAGTCGTCGGGCAAGGTTCTCAATGCCGTTGCCGCCGTCGTGCCGTGGCTTGTCGGCGGTTCAGCAGATCTCTCCCCGTCGACCAAGACTCATCTCACCTTCGCAGGCGCTGGTGACTTCCAGCCCAATGACCGCGGTGGTCGCAATCTGCACTTTGGCGTGCGCGAACACGCAGCAGCAGCGATATGCAATGGTCTTGCGGTTTCGAAGATTCGTCCGTACTGGTCCGGCTTCCTCATCTTCTCCGACTACGCACGCGGCGCGATTCGGCTTTCTGCATTGATGGACGTGCCCGTGCTGCACATCTTCACGCATGACTCGATCGGCGTGGGTGAAGACGGTCCAACACACGAACCCGTCGAACAGATTCCCTCGTTGCGCGCATTGCCGGGCCTTCAGGTCTTCCGGCCGGCCGACGCCAACGAGGTCGTTGAGACCTGGCGAGTCGTCATGCAGGAGCAACACGATGCCGTGGCACTCCTACTGTCGCGCCAAGCGCTTCCGACATTCGATCGCAGTGTGATGGCCCCAGCATCAGGCGTTGCCAAGGGCGCCTACACGCTGATTGACGCAGCATCTGGCACACCGGACATTATTTTGATCGCAACTGGTTCGGAGGTTCAACTCGCCGTCGGTGCGCGCGAGGTGCTGGCCAGTGAGGGCATAGAGGCGCGCGTGGTGAGCATGCCGTGCTGGGAACTCTTCGAGGCGCAGACTCAGGCCTACCGCGACTCTGTGCTGCCGCCCGCGGTGCGCGCACGCGTATCGATTGAGATGGCGTCCACCTTGGGGTGGGAGCGGTGGGTTGGCACTTATGGCCGCACGCTGGGCATCGATACCTTCGGTGCCTCTGCACCTTTGAAGGATCTATTGACACACTTCGGCTTCACTGTTGACGCCGTAGTCGCCAAGGCACACGAGAGCCTGACCGCATCGAAAGGATCATGATGTCTGCAAACGACCTTCTTCACGCAGCAGGCCAAAGCTTGTGGCTGGACAACATCACACGCAAGATGCTCGATGAAGGCGACATCCAGAAATACATCGATACACACGCAGTCACCGGTCTCACCTCCAATCCGTCGATCTTCGACAAGGCGATCTCCTCGGGCTACTACGACGAGGCGATCCGCGCAAAAGCAACAGCGGGACTTTCGGGCGAGGGACTTTTTTTCGAGCTCGCTATTGAGGACCTTCGACGGGCCGCCGATCTCTTCCTACCGATTTGGGATCGCACCAACGGTGTGGACGGCTGGGTGTCTCTTGAAGTCTCACCCGAACTCGCCTACGACGCAGCCGCGACTGCTGCGGCCGCGACCGACCTACACACTCGCGCGGGCCGCAAGAATCTATTCATCAAGATTCCCGGCACTCCTGAAGGGCTTCCCGCAATTGAGGCGAGTATCGCGGCAGGCATTCCGATCAATGTGACGTTGTTATTCAGCGCAGATCACTACGAGGCCGCGGCAGACGCATACCTCAAGGGCATCGAGCGCCGCATAGCTGCTGGCCTCAATCCTGATGTCGAATCAGTAGCGTCGGTGTTCATGTCACGTTGGGACAACGCTGTGGCGAAGTCCGTGCCCGAT
>JBIHZU010000177.1:0-3952 GCA_044240285.1 Candidatus Nanopelagicales bacterium
TCAACGTGTCGACGCGCTACGAGAAAGGTCACAACCACGTCCCGGACTATGCCACAGATTAGATCGTCGCGTCGAATCGGGTCCCCTGAAAACCCTTGCTGCGTATGGACATTTATTGCGAAACATGTGCAGTTAGTGCGCAGCTCTCTGAAGGGCGTTTTGCCCGTGCTAGCCTTGAGCCCGCTCAATGGCAATCGTTGAGCAAGCGCGAGTGGCGGAATAGGCAGACGCGCACGGTTCAGGTCCGTGTGCCCGAAAGGGTGTGGGGGTTCAACTCCCCCCTCGCGCACCAAGGTTTTGGCTGGAGGCCCCTGTGGCGCATTCCGAGGTTTCACTAACGCCAGTGAAAACCGGCGATGCGGCAGATGTGTTCGCGGCACTTGACCATCCGGGTGTGGGTGACTTCATCGGTGGGCCTGTAGCGGACTCTCCTGAGTCCATGCGACTTTTGATCGAGCGGTGGGTCGCGGGACCAACTTTGAAGGACGCGCAGGATCTCTGGTTCAACTACATCGTGCGACTCAGTGACGGCACTGCGATTGGTCACGCGCAAGCCACGGTGCACTCGTCTTGGGCAGAGGTCGCATGGGTACTCGGAACTCCCTGGTGGGGGAAGGGGCTCGGGTTCGAAACGGCCACATTGTTGTTGCATGAGTTGGTAGCTCAGTTCTCATTGCCGACGGTTTGGGCGACCGTGCACCCAGACAATGTTCGCAGTTTGCGGCTCCTGGAACGGCTGCGTTTCCAAGAAGTCGCAGTCACCGCTGCACCAGTACTCGAGTCGTACGACCCCGGCGATCTGGTCTACTCCCGTTCGCTGTGACAACGTTTGGCCACGTAATACCATTAGGCATGGAGATAACTGAGTACGCCGTTGCGTATGAAGCTTCAACTCAGGAGTTTCTGACGCTCGCTGATTCGGTAGGCCTTGAACAGCTAGATTGCCGCGAGCCAGGCGAGTGGTCGGCTCGACAGATCATTCATCACATGGCCGACAGTGAGACTCAGTCGTACGCCCGTATCCGCCGCCTAGTTGCCGAACCAGCAGGAAGTGTGATCCAGGGATATGACGAGGCTGCGTGGGCTGAGTGTGCGGCACTTGGCTACGGAATACTGCCTGTAGGGAATTCGTTGCTTGTCATTGCAGCCGTACGAACTGCTTCGCTGGACGTAATTCGGCGGTTGACACTTGCGGACCTCGAGCGCACAGGTGAACACACCGAGTCAGGGCCTTACACCGTATGTAAGTGGCTCGATCTGTACACCGCGCATGCGAGTGATCACGCTGCTCAACTGAGACGAGCACTGAACTACACCGCGTGACAACGCCAACCTCAAGTGGGTTGGCAATCAATGCACCATTCCGGCACCAACCAACTACAGCATGGTCCCCGGGTTAAGAATCCCTTGTGGATCAAGTGCGTTCTTGATTCTCTGGTTCAGAGCCATTGCTTCGGGTCCAAGGTAAGCCGGCAACCAAGCTTTCTTTAGCCGACCAACTCCGTGCTCGCCGGTGATAGTGCCCCCGAGACTGATGGCCAGATCCATGATCTCGCCATACGCGATCTGTGCGCGTGCTTGCTGCGCATGATTTGTGGGATCGAATACGACCAGTGGGTGTGTGTTGCCGTCGCCAGCGTGGGCAACTACAGCAATCTCTACATCTCGAGTCGAGGAAATATTGGCAATTCCTCGGACTAGGGCGCCAAGCTTTGGCACTGGCACGCCAACGTCTTCGAGCAGAAGGGAACCCCGCCGCTCCACAGCGTTAATTGCCATCCGGCGGGCTTGCACAAAGGACTCACCCTCGTCTGGGTCAGTTGTCGAGTAGAGTTCGACCGCACCACTTGCTGCGCAGAGGGATTCCATGGTGGCGATCTCTTCAGCCGCTGCCCCTGCCGGCTCATCCGACTGCATGACAAGTAGGGCTTCGGCAGTTCGATCAAGACCCATGCGGGTCATGTCTTCAACGGCATTGATGGATGCGCGGTCCATGAACTCAAGCATGGACGGACGCATGCGTTGTGAAATCGCAAGAACTGCCTCGGTCGCATTTTCCAATGTCGCGAATGTACTCACAAGGGTCGCGGGTTGCCGCTGCGCAGGCAGGAGTTTCAAGACAATGCGCGTTACCACGCCGAGTGTGCCCTCACTGCCCACAAAGAGTTTTGTGAGTGGCAGTCCTGCAACATCCTTCACACGCGGCCCACCGAGCTCGACTGCTGTGCCATCTGCGAGAACAATTGTGAGTCCAAGGACGTAGTCAGTGGTCACGCCGTACTTCACACAACAAAGTCCACCAGCGTTTGTGGCGATGTTTCCGCCGATCGAGCAAATCTCCCAGGATGAGGGATCTGGTGGATACCAAAGTCCATGTTCCGCGACCGCGCGCTTGACTTCTGCATTGAGTAGTCCTGGTTCGACTGTTGCGGTACGGGTCTGCGGATCAACCTCGATTGCACGCATGCGTTCGGTCGAGATGACAAGGCACCCATCAATCGCGGTGGCACCGCCAGATAGCCCGGTCCCCGCGCCGCGAGTGACGACGGAGATGTTGTGAGTCGCCGCGAACCGCACCACGGTCTGAACATCTGCCGTTGAGGTGACACGCGCAACGGCGAGTGGCGTACCTGCGCTGGGATCGTTCGCACGATCCCAGCGGTATCCAGCCATCCGGTCTTGATCGACAACGAGACAACCCTCAGGCAGTGTGTCAATCAGTGGCTGCAGGTTCACTAGTTACTCACGCACCGCTCGATTCTGTTTTGGAGCACTTAGCACATAGCGAGCGAACGGCAACCCACGCCCAGCGGGATGAACTGGCGATTCGCATTGACATACATGATGTAAATCGGCAAATTCTCCCGATTGCCAGTGTCCGGATTGATAGTGATAGAACCGGTTGCTCCGTGGTAGCGAGTTACATTAAGCAACTTAGCCATGACTGCACTCATCTCGGTCGAACCAGAGCTAGCGATCGCACGGAAGAGAATGTTTGCCGAGTCGTAGCTGAAGGCTCCCCAGACTCCCGGTGTCACACCGAATGCTGTCTCGTAGGCATCGACGTACAGCGATGCACGTCCGATGGGCAATTGAGGCGCCTCAGGGATTCCGCTGAACGCACATCGCTGAGACGCAGTCAGGCCGGCCTCGGTAATGAATGCAGCATCGACGTTTGCAAGCCCCATCAGGCAATTGACGACTCGACCGCGCTTTGATCGCGCCTCAATAATTGCCTCAGCAATGAGTGCACCCTGTGGGTAGTAGGTGCTGATGTAAAGGAAGTCCGGCAAACGGCGCAGTGCCTTCTTGACCTCTGGCGCATAGGACGACTTGCCCTCTTCAATGGTGATCGAGGAGTAGTGGATGCCAGCCTTCTTCAGCGCCTTACGCATGCGATCGGCCATGCTCGACGTGTAGGCGGATGGATCGACGAGCATCACTACATTCTCTGGTGCCGCGCTGAGGACGTACTCAATCTCTGGAGGCGAGATCTGGCTGTTTTTGGGCTGCACGGTGACGCCAAGGCCTGTGGTCGCGTCGGTCGAAGTCATCTGCACCGGAGTGATCCCAGCGTCGATGTAGGCCTGCAAGTTCACGAGTCCGACGGATGAGTTGTAGGGCCCAATGACCGCCACCGCTCCGGCAGCCTGTGCCCTTGCGACGGCATCGAGTGCGAGGTCGGGATTTGCCTGATCGTCAATGCGAACGAGTTTGATCGGTCGACCGTCAATGCCGCCAGCGGCGTTGGCTTGGCGTACGGCTAGCGCAACACCACGCGCAATATCGCGCCCGTTATTGGCTTGCGCGCCACTGAGCGGAGCCTCAACCGCAATGACAATCGGCTGGACGTCTCCAGCTTGGGCGGCGGGCACGGCGGTGAGTGCGCCAGCAATGACGGGTAGGGAGATGGCCGCTATGGCAAGTGAACGCTTCATGGTATCGAGATTAC
>JBIHZU010000179.1:0-3946 GCA_044240285.1 Candidatus Nanopelagicales bacterium
GGAGATGGCTCGTTCAATGAGTTCTTGTGGAGTCGCACGCATCATGAACCTGCCTCTGCTGCGCTGTTGAGCACGTTAACCCCTTCAAAGACCGCGGCCGGACAGCCATGGGACACCGGAGCAACCTGCCCGGGTTGGCCCTTGCCACAATTCAACGCGCCCCCGAGTAAGTAGGTTTCGGGGCCACCGAGGGCAACCATCGACCCCCAGAAATCAGGAGTACGAGACTGGTACGCAACATCTTTCACTTGCCCGGCGAGTCGACCCGATTTGATGCGGTGGAAGCGTTGTCCGGTGAATTGGAAGTTATAGCGCTGCATGTCTATCGACCAGCTTCGGTCACCGACGATGTAGAGGCCATCGTCGACACCGGCAATAAGGTCCTCGATAGAGGCTTGCGTTGCTCCTGGCATGAGAGAGACATTGGGCATGCGTTGAATTGCGACATGTTCGGCCGAGTCTGCATACGCGCAACCATTCGAACGCGGGAAACGCATCTCCCCGGCCATACTCCGATCCAACTGGTAGCCGACAAGGATGCCGTCTCGAACGAGATCCCAAGTTTGGGCTTCGACACCTTCGTCGTCCCAACCAGTAGTTGCTAGTCCAAAGTCAGCCGTACGGTCGCCCACGATGTGCATGAGGGGTGAGCCGTACTGAAACGCGCCGAGCTTTTCCGGGGTCGCGAAAGAGGTGCCCGCGTAGTTGGCCTCGTAACCCAGTGCGCGGTCTAACTCGGTGGCGTGACCCACGGACTCGTGGATGGTGAGCCATAGATTGGTGGGGTCTATGACAAGTGTCGTAGGGCCAGGTACGACTGATGGTGCAGCCACTTTCTCGGCCAAGTGCAGTGGCAGGTGGGCAAGCTCGTCGTTCCAGTCCCATGGTCGCGCACCTCGAACAGTCTCGCCACGGCCAAGGATGTATTCCCAACCGCGTGCAACCGGGGGCGCGGTCGTCGACATTGACTCAAATCCGCTATCGGACACGTGCGTCGCAGACCACTCCGCCTCGATGCGGGTGCGTTGTTGGATCGTGCGGGTTCCCGCTGCACTCGCAAAAAATGTGCTCTCTCGCACGAACTGCAAGCCAGCGTCAGCATGGCTGACTCCCGGTGCGGCGAGCAAAAGAGCGCTTCGGTCGGCCATCAGCGCGACCCGTTCGGCCGCGGGGACGTCGAATGGATCAATTTCGAGTGCGGAAGTCCACGTACCGTTGTGGACTGGTTCGGGCGCGAGTTCGACTCGTATTGTCACGAGTGGGGAACTAATACGAGCCAGAGCGACGGCCTTCTCAGCGAGTGCGAGGGCTTCGCTCACGCTGACGACATCGCTGGCGGCAAACCCCCAGCACCCCTGCCAAAGAACTCGTACGGACATGCCCGTTGATGCGTCGTCGGTTGTCCCCTCGACGATGGCGTCGCGAAGGCGCAGGCTCGCAGAACGAGTCATAGCAACACGGAGGTCTGCGTACTCAGCTCCAAGTTCGCCTGCCCGCTGCAAAGCGGCACTGGCGCACTCCTCTCGCGGGAGTGAAAGGAACTCGGCTGAAATCTCCTGAGACATGGGAGGAAGACTACGTGCTTCGCAGCTGTTTGCGTTGGTACCTGTTGGTGAAAATCGCGATCGGCACCAGGACCAGTGGCAGCCATTCCGCCACGATGGGTGCAAAGAGGCTAGCGATGCCAATAATGAGGCAGGCAATCGTGAACACCGACCCACGCACGGCGGCACCTCGGACGGTTCCACCCCGGTGCGGTGTCATTTCGGCTTCGTCACGCAAACCGGGCGTTCGGGAGGCATGAATCGACATGGCCGTGAGCAGAAAAGATATCGCTGCCAAGACCAGCCAGTAGAACAGTCCCGCGCCAGCTAGAGGCGCTCCGCTCTGGTGGACGGAGTTACCGCTGGTGCCGTACAACGAGGTAGGCCATGGGAGCAACACAATGAGCGCGAGCCACGCAAGATTGAGTAGGAACATCGGGTGGTCATAACCTTGGATGGACTGAAAGACCCGTGCGTGGCTCTTCCACATAGTGCCTACGACCGCAAAGGTGATCGCAAAGGCCCAGATCGCGCCTGAATTGAGGCTGATGACGTCCCACACAGACTGCTCGCCCTGCGGTGTTGCGATGTTCACGAGAGGCAAGGCCAGCAGGGTGATGGCAACTGCGGTTATTGCGTCGCTGAAATTGATGAATCGATCAAAAGCTCGCCCGCGTGTGATCGTCTGATCGGCCATGGACACATCGTGACAGTCGGCGGGGCAGAGCAGGCTTCGCCTCGCTGACGCGATACGGTCAACCCGGGAGGTGGATCATGGGAAGAGTTGTCCTAGTGACAGGTGGTAGCCGTGGAATCGGGCGCGCCACGGCCCTTGCATTTCGAGATGCCGGTGACACCGTCATAGTTGCTTCTCGTGGTGGGGATTCCCCAGATGGGCTGCCAGCAGTCGCCATGGATGTGACCAACACCGCCTCCGTGGAGGCAGCCTTCGATGCCATTGAAGCGGACCACGGTCCCGTGGAAGTTCTGGTGGCCAATGCGGGCATCACTCGTGACACGCTGCTCATGCGGATGAGTGACGACGATATTGACGCCGTGATGCAGACCAATCTCGTCGGGGTGATCCGTTGTGCCCGGCGATCATTACGCGGAATGTTAAAGGCAAAAAAGGGGCGAATCATCCTCGTCTCGAGTGTGGTGTGGGGGATGGGATCTGCCGGGCAGGTGAACTACGCGGCCGCAAAGGCAGGACTCGTCGGAATGGCCCGTTCTTTGGCTCGTGAAGTGGGCTCACGGAATATCACGGTCAACGTTGTCGCTCCCGGATTCGTGGACACCGAGATGACTCAAGGGCTCCCTGAGGAGCGCAAGCAGGAGATCCTCGCGCAGGTGCCACTAGGGCGTTATGCAACAGCTAATGAAGTGGCGGGATCCATCGTGTTTCTCGCTAGCGCAGAGGCCTCGTACATCACTGGCGCGATCGTGCCGGTTGATGGCGGTCTTGGCATGGGGCACTAAAGAGAGGTGAAGTTCGTGGGAATCCTTGAGGGTCGGCGCATTCTTGTCACGGGTGTATTGACCGATGAGTCGATCGCGTTCAGCGTCGCGAGAATCGCCCAAGAGCAAGGCGCTCATGTTGTGCTGACCTCTTTCGGCCGGGCAATGTCGTTGACACGGCGTACCGCGGGACGCCTTCCCGTCGCTGCGCCCGTGGTCGAACTCGATGTCACGTCGGAAGAGGATCTTGCCTCGCTCGAGTCGCGAGTCCGTGAGCACGTCGACGGACTTGATGGAGTCCTGCATTCGATTGGCTTCGCGCCAGCCAGCGCATTAGGTGGGGGATTCCTCGACACCCCGTGGCCGGATGTTGCTACAGCCGTGCACGTGTCCGCCTATTCCTTGAAGGCGTTGGCCATGGCGGCCGCGCCACTGATGTCTTCAGGCGGTTCAATCGTGGGGCTAGATTTCGACGCCACTCAGGCATGGCCGAAGTACGACTGGATGGGTGTTGCAAAAGCGGCCCTTGAATCCACCTCCCGTTATCTCGCACGAGATCTTGGGCCCCGTGGTATCCGCGTCAATCTCGTGGCTGCCGGGCCGCTACGGACGATGGCAGCAAAGAGCATCCCGGGCTTTGAAGCCTTCGAGGACATGTGGACTGAGCGCGCCCCCTTAGGCTGGAACCTGACGGATCCCACACCCACCGCACAGGCCTGTGTGGCATTGATGTCCGAGTGGTTCCCGGCCACCACTGGCGAAATGATCCACGTAGACGGTGGCTTCCACTCGCAAGGTGCTTGATGCCAGAGTTACTCTTGGCTCGACACGCCAAGTCCGATTGGCCAGTGGGTCTCGAGGATCATGAACGGCCACTCCTGCAACGAGGTCGTCGTGACGCTCATGCACTCGGGGTATGGCTAAGTGCCAAGGCGGGCACTATT
>JBIHZU010000178.1:0-3946 GCA_044240285.1 Candidatus Nanopelagicales bacterium
ACGTGTCACGCACGAGCCGTGACATACCCGATTCTTCACCGCCCACAACAACAATTAAGGGACCGCATGCGAGTTCGGGGTCCAAATCAGGCAACTCCACGTCACCCTCTGCGTCGAGCCCCACGATAAAGAAACCGTCTTGCGCTGCCGCCTTGAGCACGCGAGTGAGGTTGGTTGCGCGCGCCACTGGCACACGTGTGAACGCGCCAGCACTGGCCTTCCACGCCCCGGCAGTCACTCCAGCAGCCCGACGTTCGGGGACGATCAACCCACCCGCGCCGAATGCAGCCGCAGAACGCGCAACAGCGCCCAGATTGCGCGGATCAGTCACGCCATCAAGGGCAACAAGTAGGTCCGTCTCTTCCAATAGGTCATCAACATGCGCATAATCGTATGCAGGCACCGACAACACGAGACCTTGATGGACTGCGCGAGACGTCATGCGATCAAGTTCGGTACGCGTTGACTGGATCATGGACAACCCACGGTTGCCTGCCAGCGCCATCGCCTCGCGCACGCGATCGTCCATGTCTGCATCAATCTGTACATGGAGCGAAATAGCAGGAACGCCCGCGCGAAGTGCCTCGACCACGGAGTTACGCCCGGCTAGTGCCTCGGCACCCTCCGGAGCTGCCCCGCCACCGCGCGTGGAACGACGTCCCGCGGAATCCTTTGCTTCTGCTGAACGACGGGCCCGACGCTGAGCGGGATGGCCCGGGCGGACAGTCGCCTTTGGCGTTGGCCCCTTGCCTACGAGTCCACGACGACGCTGACCCCCGGACCCGACGACCTGCCCCTTCTTAGTGCCGTCCTTGCGCATAGCGCCTCGACGTTGAGAATTGCCCGCCATGTCAGCCCACCGTCCAGCGCGGCCCAGCGGGCGTGTCTTCGATGACAATGCCCGCTTCGACCAGTTGATCGCGCACAGCATCTGCTGCCGCGAAGTCCTTCTTTGCTCGAGCATCAGTGCGTGCTTGAAGTGCGCCAGCTACGAGTACGCCAAGCGCCTTATCGCGCGAATCATCTGCCGCCGCACTCGTTGACCAATGCGATGCATAAGGGTTAACGCCCAAAACATCGAGCATCGCGATCACACTCTCGGCTGCGACAACGGCCACCGTGTTGTCGCCTTCAGCGAGAGCGGCGTTGCCTGCGCGCATAGTGTCATGCATGACAGCGATGGCCCCAGGAACGCCGAGATCATCGTTCATTGATGCGTCGAATACTTCGGAGCGCACTCCCATGGCGAGCTCACGTCCGGCTGCCTCAGTCGCTCGCACGAGAAAAGCCTCAATGCGTCGGAATCCAACTGCAGATTCCTCTAGTGCGTCGTAGGAGAACTCCAACATCGAGCGGTAGTGCGCGGAGCCGAGGTAGTAACGCAGTTCGATTGGGCGCACTCGCTTGACAACCTCTGTCACCAACAGCGAATTGCCCAAAGACTTACTCATTTTTTCGCCAGCGGTGGTGACCCACGCGTTGTGCAACCAATAGCGCGCGTACGCGTCACCGGCCGAGCAGGACTGGGCAATCTCGTTCTCGTGGTGCGGGAAGACTAGATCGATTCCGCCACCGTGGATGTCGAACTCGGCGCCGAGGTACTTCGTGGCCATCGCAGAGCACTCAATGTGCCAACCCGGACGCCCCGGTCCCCACGGCGTATCCCAATACGGTTCATCGGTCTTGGCTGCTTTCCACAAGGCAAAATCGTGCAGATCGCGTTTGCCTAACGTGGCCGCATCTGCGGAAGGCATGATGTCGTCAAGGCGCTGCCCGCTCAGTGAGCCATAAGACTTCCATGAGCGCACGCTGAACCACACGGTGCCATCGACTTCGTATGCGTAACCGATGTCGATGAGTCGCTGCATGAGAGCGACCATCTCTGGAATATGCCCCGTGGCTCTTGGCTCGTACGTGGGCGGCAAGCACCCGAGTACGTCGTAGGCCCACGTGAATGCGCGTTCGTTACGCATCGCGACAACCCAGTAAGGCACATCTTCATGCGATGCGTTGTGAATGATCTTGTCATCGATGTCCGTGACATTGCGGATATAAGTGACGTCAAAGTTCGAGGCCATCAGCCAACGCCGCAAGATGTCGAAGGACAACCCCGAGCGAATGTGGCCAACGTGCGGTGGAGCTTGGACGGTCGCGCCACACACGTAGATGCCCACGCGACCAGCCACTAATGGCTCGAAGGGGCGCAGGGTGCGCGTGTGAGTGTCGTACAGGTTCAGCACGCTGACACCTTATGGGGTGCAGACATCAGGCTCCGACCACAAGGGCAGTAGCCATGGCCGCTAAGCCCTCGCCTCGGCCAGTGAGCCCGAGCCCATCGGTCGTCGTTGCGGATACGCGCACAGGAGCGGCAATCGCGTCACTCAGTACCGTTTCGGCTTCTACCCGGCGAGCGGCCATCCGCGGACGCTCCCCGATGATCTGCACAGCGACATTGCCAATTTCGAAACCGGCGGCACGAACCCGGCGTGCTGTCTCACTCAGAAGTGCGACGCCAGACGCGCCCGCCCACTGTGGGTCTGACGTACCGAACTGACTGCCAAGGTCGCCTAGGCCCGCCGCCGAAAGCAGCGCATCACACGCGGCATGTGCGGCTACGTCGCCGTCTGAGTGTCCGGCGAGTCCATCGCCGTCCCATCTGAGCCCAGCGACCCACAGCGGGCGCCCAGACTCGAACGGGTGCACGTCGACGCCTAGGCCGATTAGCGGCAGCTCACGAGCGGCCATCAGAGGACCTCCGTCGCGCGAGCACAGCCTCAGCGAAGACCAGATCGATCGGGCGAGTGACCTTGAAAGCCTCTTCGTGTCCTGGGATCACCACGACCTCGACCCCAAGACGCTCCACGAGACCAGCGTCGTCGGTGTGCACCGGGTCGTCAGGATCGACCATCGCGTGTGCGTTCCGCAATGTCTCACGGCGAAAACCCTGTGGTGTCTGGATCGCTCGCAGCGTCGCGCGATCGGGTGTGCCTGATACTCGCGGCGGACCTCCAGCAGAGTCATCGACTGTCTTGACTGTGTCGGTCAGCGGGAGACCCGGAACAACCGCATCTGCGCCACTGCGCACCGCCGCGATCACGGCGTCAACAAGTTCGACTGGCACCAAGGGTCTAGCTGCGTCGTGTACCAACACCACATCGACCTCGGGGCCAAGCCCGATGAGCGCACGAGCCACCGACTCCTGACGTGTTTCTCCACCGGACACAACCGAGAGTTGAACACCTTCGAGGTGCCCGACAATGCCGCGCACACCTTCGACATCTTCCGGCGGAGCCGCAACAACGATGTGATCGACCATTCGCGAAGCAGCCAGAGCACGGACAGCATGCAGAAGCATCGGACTACCGTCGAGAAATCTCAATGCCTTGGGAGCACCGGGACCGAGTCGCTCACCACGACCTGCGGCCGGGACAATGACTGCGACCTGACCAGACTCGGCCATCACGCAACTCCTAGGAGGTCAGCACCTCATCGAGGATGGTCTCTGCCTTGTCCTCGTTGGTGTTCTCGGCCAGAGCGAGTTCGCTCACCAAAATCTGACGCGCCTTGGACAGCATGCGCTTCTCGCCGGCCGACAGACCGCGCTCGCGATCACGGCGCCATAGGTCGCGAACAACCTCGGCGACCTTGATGACGTCGCCAGAGGCGAGCTTCTCGAGATTGGCCTTGTAGCGACGCGACCAGTTGGTCGGCTCCTCGGTATATGGCTGACGGAGGACTTCGAAGACACGATCGAGGCCCTCAGCGTTGACCACGTCGCGCACACCGACCAAATCGACGTTGTCGGCGGGCACGCGCACTGTGAGATCGCCTTGGGCGACCCTCAGCACGAGGTATTCACGGTCGACGCCCTTGATGGTGCGGACTTCTACGGCCTCGATCAGGGCGGCCCCGTGGTGCGGGTATACGACGGTGTCGCCGACGTTGA
>JBIHZU010000180.1:0-3944 GCA_044240285.1 Candidatus Nanopelagicales bacterium
TCGCGAGCTTCACGAGGATCTTCTCCAGCAGTGCGCCCGCGGGTCCATCCACCGCACCGCGGTACGTCTCCACCTGACGGCCAATCGGTGAATACCAACCACCCGCAACCATGAACCCGTTGGCTGAAATCTGGGCATAGTAGGCAATCGCGTCCTCCACCTCAATGGCCGCGCCCTGGTGATCCTTGATCGGGGTCTTGTCCTTAGCGAAGCGCGTGTCTCGGTAGGGCCGGTAGACCCGCACTTCACCCTCGGGCGCCGCTTCGGTGGCTAGCGCAAGCATGGGTTGCCGAATCAATGCTTCGTACGTCTGCTTATTGGCATGCCACCACTCGCGGGTGTTGTGATCGGCCAAGTGGTCGTAGAAGTCGATGGCGGCCGCAGGGATCCCGGCGAACTGCGTGGTCATGTGACCACCCTGCCACGTCCGTCGCACCGCGGCCGTAGGGTGGCGGAGTGTCCGTATGGGAAGTGCTGATCGGTCAGGATGAGGCGACCGCGACGCTCAGCCATGCCGCGGCAGACGCCGCTCGCAGCCTCCGCGGTGAGCCCGCCCCCGGCATGACCCATGCCTGGCTCATCACTGGCCCACCCGGTTCAGGTCGATCCACAGCCGCTACTGCTTTTGCGGCCGCGCTCGTGTGCCCCGAGCAGGGTTGCGGTGAATGCATCCCGTGCCGTACGGCGATCGCTGGCACCCACTCTGATGTGGAGATTGTGCGCCCCGAGGGCCTGTCGTACGGTGCCGAAGACACCGAAGCGCTCGTCATGCAGGCATCAATGGCGCCCTCGACCTCGCGTTGGCACATCATCGTTGTTGAAGACGCCGATCGGCTCACCGAGCAAGCACTCAATCGATTGCTCAAAGCACTCGAAGAGCCGGCGCCCTCGACCGTGTGGATCCTGTGCGCGCCCGGCGTCGAAGACGTGCTCCCGACCGTGCGCTCGCGTACCCGGCTCGTATCACTTCGTACGCCGTCCGCCGCAGATGTCGCGATCGCACTTCAGCAGCGCTACGGAGTTGATGCAGCGATCGCGGCGTTCGCTGCGCGTGCATCGCAAGGTCATATCGGCCGCGCCCGCGCACTCGCAACCGATGAGCAAGCGCGCCTTCGGCGTCATGAAGTCTTGCGTTTGCCACTGGAGTTACACGACCTTTCTTCCTGTTTTGTTGCCGCAGCCGATCTACTCGCCTCAGCCACTGGCGACGCAACTGCGCTCGCGGACCCGCTCGATGCGCGCGAAGAAGCCGATTTGCTTCGGGCCTATGGTGAAGGAGCAGACAACGCGTCCAATGCGCGCGCCAAAAAGCTCTCGGGCAAAGCGATGAAGGATTTGCAGAAATCACACAAGAGTCGACGCACCCGCATGGTGCGTGATCAGATCGATCGCGCGCTGCTAGATCTCGTCGGCTTCTACCGAGACGTACTTATTCTGCAGGTTCAATCCGACGTGGGGTTGATCAACGAAGAAATGCGCACTCAGCTAAGTCAGGTCGCCGTGCGCGCTACGCCGGAAGACACCGCGCGCCGGCTCGAAGCACTCACCTACGCGCGACTTCAGATCGCCGCAAACGTGACTCCGCAACTCGCGCTTGAAGCACTCATGGTGCGGTTGAAAGATCCGACACTCAAGGCTGCGTAGTTAACACGAGACGTCGGCCATGGGAACCGTGCCATTAATGAGATAGGCATCAACAACGGCGTCGACACATTCCGACCCCTTGCGATAGGCCGTATGCCCATTGCCGTCATACGACACGAGACGCGCATGATCGAGTTGCTCCGCGAGGCGGACGCCCCACTCATACGGTGTGGCTGAGTCATGACGTGTGCTCACCACGAGAATCGGCGCAGCATCAGCGGCATCAATTTCATGCACCGGAGTGCGACTGACATATGGCCAGTCGGTGCAGGCGACGTTGGCATAGGCAAAGTACGTTCCAAAAAATGGCGCGAGAGCCGGCTGGCCATCCTTGCCGAATGTCCACTCATTAGCGAGCACGGCGAGATCGCTCGGCTTGGTAGTCATCGCACGATCAGTGCAGGTATATGCATGAAACGCATCCATCGAGTTGTCGGCGTATGTTCCGTCAGCTCTGCGACCGAGGCGCGCATCGAGTTGCTCGATCATGGGTGCGCCGTTGTCGGCCAAGGCAGCACGTAGCCCATCGCGGAGGTTTGGCCACTGATTGGGGGAGTAAAGGTTCATCAAAATGGCATAGGTGCCTAGTGCCTCAGTGAGCAAGCGATCTGGCTCATTCGGTCGACCGGGCAATGGCTTTGTTTCAAGGCCAGCGATGAATGCGCCAAGTTGTGTCATCGCCGCCTCGACATCGCCGGTGAAAGGGCAGTCGCTTCGCGAGAGGCAATCGGCCATAAACTGACGAAGCGAGTCTTCAAACCCCTGTGCCTGCCCGAGCGCAATCTCATCGCCGTCGATATCAGGTGGAAGCGCGCCATCGAGAACGAAACGGCCGACATATGTTGGAAATAGGTCGGCGTATGTTGCGCCCAAGAATGTCCCGTACGACTTGCCGAGGAAATTCAAAGTATCTTCGCCCAGTGCGATGCGCAGTTGGTTGAGATCGCGCGCGGCATCTTCGGTGTTGAGATGTCCGACCAGCTCCGGGCTGCGATTCGTGCATCCTTCGCGAACGAGACGCGCTGCATCTTCAAGGGCAGCAATATCTGCGGCATCATCAGGCGTGCCATCAGCGCCAATGAGTGCATCGAGTTCGGGGCCACTGAAGCAGAGAATGGGAGTAGATGATCCGACTCCACGCGGATCGAATCCGACCAGATCGAAATGTGACAGAACATCAGGCGAGACGATGGCTGTTGCAGCTCGCACGTAGTCAATGCCGCTGGAACCCGGTCCACCCGGATTAACGACAAGTGAGCCGAGGCGAGTGCCGCTGGCCGGGAGGCGGACGACATTTATGCCGAGAGTTGCGCCGGTGGGGTCTGAGTAGGAAACCGGCACACGCATGGTCGCGCAATCAAACCCGCCACCACATTGCTTCCAGACAAGTTCGGTCGACGCTGGCTCGGAGTTCAGCGCCTGAGCGGTAGGGGGAACTGCGGAGGGCGAAGTGCACCCAACGAGAGCGGCGGCAGCCACGAGGGCGAAAATCAAAACTGGGGCACGACGCACTACTTGAGCCTACGTATTTGGTGCCCGGTTCACAACGCGAACAATGTGCGCGTTTGAGCTAGAACTCAGCCACTCTTGCGGCGGTGTTCGCGCTTACCGCCAGCCTTGGCGCTGCTGCCGGGCTTGCTGCTGCCGCTGCCGGCCTGAGCGCCGGGGCCATAGCCGCCACGATTCTTCTTCGCCTCGAGGGCGGCCTGGAATGGGTCGACGGGGCCCGACTCGGTCTCTTCATCGGGCGCGGTGTCCTTGGGGTCAGTGGCCATGTCCCTAGTCTGACACCGAACCGGTGCCCCCCTGAGCAGGCGGGTAGCATGGGCCGGTCCTCAAGGCAGTTGCCGAGAGGACAAGCCGCCTTAGCTCAGGGGTAGAGCAACGCACTCGTAATGCGTAGGTCCGGGGTTCAAATCCCCGAGGCGGCTCCACACGTTGCGAAGCAACGTCGCACGATGCCCCTGGGATTTGGGAGGAGCGAAGTGACGGTTCCCTTAAGGCGGCTCCGCACGTTGCGAAGCCGCGTCACACGCTGCCCCTGGGATTTGGGAGGAGCGAAGCGACGGGTTCCCTTAAGGCGGCTCCAGCTGACCGGCCCGCGCGGCCGGCGCCGAGATGTGTGTAGCGCCGGGGCGTGGCAAAGTAATTACATGAATCGGCATCGGGGTCTAAGACGGTCCATTACTCGGGTTGTGGGGGTGCTCCTTGCCCTGTGCGCACTGGCGTGCGCAAGCCTCATCGGGGCGGTGCCCGCTCTCGCGCACCAGCCGGTCACGCTCGACAGCGCGGATCGCACC
>JBIHZU010000207.1:0-3426 GCA_044240285.1 Candidatus Nanopelagicales bacterium
CGGCAGCGGAGTTGTAATCACCGGAATGCCATGGGCCATGTACTCGATCACCTTCGTCGGCATCGAGACTCGATAATTGTCTTCGTCGTGTAGCAGTGACAGCCCAGCCGTCGCGCCATTGAGCATCTCCAGCGCGACATCATTGGCGACGAATCCATGCCACACAATCCACCCGGCAGCATGCGCCTGCTCAAGCGCGCCGCGCACATCCCCATGCGCATGCCCCACGACCTCCACTGTGATGCCTGACGAATGCACAACGCGACCGACCTCAATGAGATCTAGTGCGCCGCGCGCCTGTGTGAGATGACCGATGTACACAGCGCGGCCCGGCTGTGGGATCGGCGTGTGCGTTGACACCGACGTCGTGTTCGGAACCACAGGATGCACACCAGCAAAACGTTGTGCGTAAGCGTCTTCCGCCAGAATGAGCCGACGCTTGCGCTCAGCTGTCGTTTCGAGTACGCGAATCGCTCCAGCGACAGGTCGTCGCGCCCAGCGTGGTAGCCACGACTTGAGCGTTAACGCCGCGGCCGTGTCTTCATGGACATCCCACACCACCACCGGGTGACGCAATCCCCGCGCTGCAATCAGCAACTCCGGGTCGTGCAGGATCACGACATCGTGCACAGGGGCCTGCTGCTTGAGCATCTTCCGAACAATTCGCAGAGCATCCACGCGACTTCGGCCACGCGATTGCGGCAGATCAATCGAGCGGACACCGTCGGGACGCGCAACCCCGAACCCCGTGAAAGGTGCCGCGTAAGTGACATGGTGTCCCGACGCAAGAAGGGCACCGATCTCCCTAGTGAGTATGCGAGCGTCGTCAGGTCGATGGACAACCGTAACTACGAGGACTCGCATCACGCTCAAAAGCCTCCGCTGTCGGACGCGTCCTGAGCCCAGTCACTTCCACTTTCGTCGCCACCTTGCCCATCGAGGCGCAGTCTGCGCGCTCGCCGAGCTTGCTTGCGATCCTTCTTCACATTACGGGGCACCGACTCGAGGTACTTCGAAAGGACGTCCTCCGTCGGCCCATCCATGACTATTTGACCGGCATCGATCCAGATGGCTCGGTCGCAAATAGCTCGAATCGCGGAGGCCGAGTGGCTCACCAAGAAAATTGCCTCCGCTTCATCGCGAAGCTCTTCGATGCGCGCCGCACTTTTCTCCACGAACTCGCTATCGCCAGTAGAAAGCGCTTCGTCAATCAGCAAAATGTCGTGGGTGATCGCGGTAGCAATCGCGAACTTCAATCGCGCACCCATGCCCGACGAGTACGTGCTCATCGGCATATGGATGGACTTGCCAATTCCGCTAAATTCTACGATGTCATCGAACTTCGAGGCGATTTCCTGCTGAGACATTCCCAGTGCCAGAAGTCCGAGTTCGATGTTGCGGGCTCCCGTCAAAGACGGCACCAGGGCGGAACTCACGCCCAGCAGAGTGGGCTGACCATCCGCGTACACCGTGCCCTGATTTGGCGGAATAAGACCAGCAATGGCCCGAAGGAGGGTCGACTTACCCGAGCCATTGCGTCCGATGATGCCGATGGTCTCTCCCTGCCGGGCCTCAAACGAAATGCCACGTACCGCATGGACTTCGCGCTTCGTCGGAACCGCCCGAGAGCCACGCTGCCACCACTTGCGTTCGCCTTCTGCACGCGTGCGCGAGGTCCACACACGATAGGTAACGTGCACGTCATCGACAACAACTTTGAGCTTGCCGAGAGTCCGTGGCTCTTCGACCTCTTCCTCAGATTCATTGCCGGGGACTTCAGCCTCGTCCATACGTAGCCTCCGCGCGCCAGAAGAACCAGAGCCCGAAGGGGAAAATCACTGCAGCCCATGCAGCAGCAGCCACCCAGTTCCACACACCCCACGGGGAGTCGTAAGTGCCCATCAATGCATCGCGCATGCAATTGAGGAAAACTGTTGCGGGGTTGGCTTCAACAATGAATGTCACAGGCGCGGGAACATTCAAATCACGCAGCCGGTCCGCGATGGGAATCATAACCCCGGACAGATAACCCCAAATGCGGAGCATGTAGGGCAACACTTCACTCACGTCAGTGACATGCGCGACCCATCTTGCGGTGATAAGTGCCAAGCCAAAAGAGAAAATCACGATCAGGCCGACGCCTACTGGAGCCAGGAGCCAATACCAGGTGATTGATTCCTGGGTGATCAGCAAAATCACGATCATGAGGGGCAGCGCGACTAAAAATGCCCGCAACTGCTTGATCACGACGGCGATGGGAAGCACTGCGCGAGGGAAATGGATTGCGCGGAGAAGTCCCAAATTCCCTGAGATGGACCTCGAGCCGGCAGATACAGATTGTCGAATGATCGCAAAACAGAAAACACCTACCGCCAAGAACCCAATGTAGTTTTGTACTGAACCGCGGCCATCAAGCAGGAAACCAAAAATGAACCAATAAATGGCCATGGTGAAGACTGGGTCGAGAACCTGCCACAGCTGTCCAAGTCGATTGCGGCTGTTTTCTGCGTCAACACGAGCACCCGCGAATGCGCCAATAAATCGACGACGGAGCCAGAGCCCGCGGATGTAGACGCCGAACTTCGGCCGTTGGTTTACCGGGCGCAGTCCATCGGCCAGAGCTGCCTGAGCAGCTGGCGATAGAGAGGCACTCGAGCCGCGCTGACTCAGAGCCGCACCACCTTCGGGCCTGAAGCCACACCGCGCGTGTCAAAGAGGCTCCGCGCCGCCGCACCGATGTGGTCGATGTCGTATGCCTTGTGGTTCTGTAATAGGACAGATACATCAGCCGTCGTTAAGGCAGCATCGAGATCGCCCACTCGTTCGACGGACGCATCGCGCACAGTCCAGTCCGTGACGTGGGGATCGTGATAAACCACCCGAGCGCCCTTGTCCTGCAATAGGGCCGCGATCGGTTTGGCTGGCGACTCACGCTGATCAGCGATGTCCGGTTTGTACGTCACACCGAGGAGTAGCACGGTCGAGCCGCGAAGAGCCCGACCGTCGTCGTTGAGGATGTCCTGAATGCGACGGACGACGTAGGCCGGCATGCCAGCGTTGATCTCCTGCGCTAGCTCCACAAAGCGGAAGGGGTAACCGAGCTTTGCCTGCACCCGATAAGAGAGGTAATTGGGATCGATCGGGATGCAATGACCCCCTACCCCGGGTCCGGGGTAGAACGCCTGAAAACCGAAAGGCTTGCTTTTTGCGCAATTGATGACATCCCACAGATCGATGTCCAATTCATTGCAGAATCGCGCCATCTCGTTGACCAGCGCAATATTGATGTGGCGATAGGTGTTCTCCAGCAATTTGGCCATTTCTGCCTCGCGCGTGCCCGCAGCGCGAACGACCGTGTCGACAAATTTGCCGTAGAAGTCAGCGGCTACATCTGTGCACCCCGGGGTAGTGCCCCCAACAACCTTC
>JBIHZU010000181.1:0-3917 GCA_044240285.1 Candidatus Nanopelagicales bacterium
CGCGCACGGCATCGAGGTCGACCCACTGCTGCGGCAGGTCCATCTCCTCAGCCTCGCCGGTATGCCAACGCCCCTCGGGAAGCTGACTGATCCCGCGGGCGAGAAAGATGCGCAGACCTTCGCTCGAACCTCCCGGGGAATTGAAAATATCGAGAAGCACGTGCCACTCGTCGGCACGTAGACCCGTTTCCTCCGCCAATTCACGTCGGGCGGTGTCCGCAGGGTGCTCCCCAGCAACATCGAGCAATCCGGCAGGCAACTCCCACAATTTCGCACCCACCGGGTGTCGGTATTGGCAGATGAGGAGTATCCGATCCTGGTCGTCAACCGCGGCAATCGCGACGGCGCCCGGGTGTTCAATCACATCGCGCTGCACTTCGGCATCACCGAAATGCACAGTGTCAGTGCGCACAGACCAGATGTGGCCGACGTACTGAGTTTTGGATGCACTGACCGGTTGAGACGCGTGCACATCCTCAACAGGGTTCACGCCTCGGTGCTCTCCAACGCCTGCTGTACGCCGCGGCGACCTAGAGCGGCCCCAACAAGAGCAGCGAAAAGCGGATGCGCACGCGTCGGACGCGACCGGAACTCTGGATGCGCCTGCGTACCCACGTAGAAGGGATGCACCTCAGCGGGGAGCTCGACAAACTCCACGAGGCGACCGTCAGGTGACGTACCCGAAAAACGAAGGCCAGCCTCTTCGAGTTGCGCACGGTAGGCATTGTTCACTTCGTAGCGGTGCCGATGACGTTCGTCGATATACGGCTCCCCATAGGCCAGAGCGACTTGGGATCCCTCAGCAAGTTTTGCCGGGTAGAGACCCAGACGCATCGTGCCGCCCATGTCGCGATCACCAGCTACGACATCTCGCTGATCGGCCATAGTTGCAACGACTGGATGTTGCGTCGTCTCGTCGAACTCCAGAGAATTGGCGCCCTCAAGCCCCGCCATGGATCGCGAGTATTCAATGACCATGCACTGCAGCCCGAGACAAAGGCCCAGCGTAGGGATGCCCTGTTCACGCGCGAACGTAAGAGCGCCAAGTTTGCCCTCGATGCCACGCACTCCAAATCCACCCGGCACACAAATCGCATCAACACCACTCAACTGTGCAGATGCACCCTCGGGAGTGGCGCAGTCATCGCTGGAGACCCACTTGAGGTTGACGCGGCAATCGTTATGGAAACCACCAGCGCGCAGCGCCTCGGTCACAGACAGGTAGGCATCAGGTAGATCGACGTACTTGCCCACGAGCGCAACGGAGATCTCATGCGCAGGCGAATGTACGCGACGTAGGAGGTCATCCCAACGCGCCCACTTCACATCTCGGAACGGCAGGCCAAGACGTCGAACGACGTAGGCATCTAGTCCCTCGGCGTGTAGCACGCGCGGAATGTCATAGATGCTCGGAGCGTCTACCGCAGCGACTACAGCTTCTTCGTCGACGTCACACATGAGCGAGATCTTGCGCTTGATCGATGCGGGCACTGGTCGGTCTGCGCGCAAAACGATGGCATCTGGCTGAATGCCGATACTGCGCAGTGCTGCCACTGAGTGCTGTGTGGGCTTGGTCTTGAGTTCGCCCGCTGGACCGATGTACGGAAGCAGGGAAACATGGAGAAAGAACACGTTTTCGCGGCCTACCTCATGACGGACCTGCCGTACTGCCTCAAGGAACGGCAGTGATTCGATGTCGCCCACAGTGCCGCCGACTTCGGTGATCACCAGGTCGATGTCAGGGCCGGCCATCCGGCGTACGCGGCTCTTGATCTCGTTGGTGATGTGCGGAATGACCTGCACAGTGTCGCCGAGGTACTCCCCACGGCGTTCCTTGGCGATCACGGTCGAATACACCTGACCGGTGGTGACATTGGCTGAGCCATGTAGATCGGTGTCTAGGAAGCGCTCATAGTGACCGACGTCGAGGTCGGTTTCGGCACCATCATCGGTGACGAATACTTCGCCATGCTGGAAGGGATTCATCGTGCCGGGATCGACGTTGAGATAGGGGTCAAGTTTTTGCATCGTGACGCGAAGTCCACGCGCAGTAAGGAGGTTGCCCAAACTGGATGCCGTGAGCCCCTTGCCCAGGGAGGAGACCACTCCTCCGGTCACGAACAGGTGCTTAGTTGTTTGCCGCTCCACGGGGTCCAAACCTAACACTTCACGCGGGTCGTGTTGACCGCTGAGCCCGCTTGCGCGGAGTTTCGGGCGTGTCGCTCTCACGGGCGAGTTGTAGTAACTCCTCGGCATGGGTCGTAGCGGCTTCGGAGTCCTCTAGCCCAGCGAGCATCCGAGCAATCTCACGGCGACGGTCGTCACCTTCAACAACCCGCACGGTCGTGGACGTCACTTTCCCGGTCGCCGCTTTCTCCACGACAAGATGTCGATCAGCGAACGCGGCCACCTGCGGAAGATGCGTAACAACAAGGACCTGAGTAGTGCGCGCCAATCGCGCGAGACGACGTCCCACTTCTACAGCGGCTCTACCACCGACACCCGCGTCAACCTCGTCGAACACCAAAGTGCCAGCCGGTTCGGACCCTGCGATCGCAACCTCGAGGGCGAGCATGATGCGTGAGAGTTCACCGCCTGAGGCGCCAGCACCCAAGGGTCGTGCCGGGGCTCCGGCATGCGCAATTAGCCACATGGACACTGCGTCACAGCCGCCGCGTCCATATCCAGCCCCACTGAGGTCACGCGGCAACGGACTCGGCGAGTCAGCCGTCCGCGGCTCCACCCGCACCTCAATCGACGCTCCCGCCATGGCAAGGCCAGCCAACTCTGCCGACACAAGTTGCTCAAGTCGTCGAGCTGCCTCCTGGCGGGCCGAAGTGAGGGACCGGGCAACTCCCAGCATCCTCTGCACCACGTCAGCGGCATCTGACTCAAGTTGTGGCAGTCGGTCCTCGAGTGACGACCACCCGGTGACTCGCGATCTGGCAGATTCAGCCCACTCGAGAATTTCCTCGGTAGTCGCCCCATAGCGCTTCATGAGGCCACGGAGAACAGATCGACGCTCCTCCAGAGTGGCCAGCAACGTGGGATCGCCATCAAGCGCACTTTCGTAGTGACCGAGATCCGCCAGAATGTCGATCACCTCACGAGTGGCCTGTCGGAGTCGCTCGGCGATCGGCGCAGTAGTGTCATCTAAATCGCGCACGCGCTCCAACGCCTTTGCTGCGGTGTCCAGCATCGCGAGAACATCATCGCCATCAGCGGAGTCCGTGCCACCGAGACACTTTTGTGCTTCAGTGACAGCGTCGCGCAGTGAACTCATATTTGCGAGTCGCGCTCGATTAACATCAAGGTCACGTTCTTCCCCAGCCACAACTTGCGCAGAATCAATCTCTGCAAGTGCACGTGCGAGAGTCTCCATCTCAAGTTCGCGCTCGCGTCCGCCAACCCGCAAATCCGCGATCTCACGGGAAATTGCAGCGAGCTGATCGTAGGCTGCACTGAATTCATCTCTCAGAGCAAGAACATCAACGCCTGCGAATGTGTCGAGCAAGTCGCTCTGCCGTGCCGGCTGAGTCAGTCTTTGTTGATCGGACTGCCCGTGCACCGCGACCAATTCCGCGGTGACTTCAGCCAGGGTCGCTACGGGCACGGACCGACCGCCAAGAAATGCTCGGCTACGCCCTTCGGCCGTAATCGAGCGTCCGACGATGAGTTGTCCATCCTCAATTCCGAGGTCCTCCCACTTCGCGAGTAGATCTGCGCGCGGTACCGACAAGATGCCCTCCACAAGCGCGCGATCCATACCGGTGCGCACGAGAGCTGGATCTGCCCGGCGGCCCAACAGAAGACCAATGCCGCTGAGAACCATGGTCTTGCCTGCGCCCGTCTCCCCAGTCAGGACAGTAAGCCCCGGTCCGAGCGGAAGCGTCGCCTCCTCAATGACTCCGACTCCG
>JBIHZU010000021.1:0-13345 GCA_044240285.1 Candidatus Nanopelagicales bacterium
GGAGTGGCAGGATCACTCTCTAGGAGACTCCAGAGGCGTTCTACGACCTCTTGATCCACCTGCGCGGTGAGCAATCCGCCTTTGCCGGAGTTGCCCCGGAAGATGTCCGCGAAGCGCGAGGAGATGACCACTTTGAAACCAAAATCCTGTAGCGCCCACACGGCATGCTCGCGCGAGGAGCCCGTGCCAAAGTCCGGTCCAGCGACCAAAATGGTCACGCCCTGGTAGGCAGGCTGATTAAGGACGAAGTCCGGATCCTTGCGCCACGCCGAAAACAGCCCGTCCTCGAAGCCGTGCCGGGTGATGCGCTTGAGGTAGACGGCCGGGATGATCTGGTCGGTGTCAACGTTGCTACGGCGCAGGGGCGCCGCGGTGCCGGTATGGACGGTGAAGGCTTCCATCACTTCTCCAGATCTGCTGGGGAGGCCAGACGGCCCACGATGGCGGTCGCTGCGGCTACGGCCGGCGAGACGAGGTGCGTGCGTCCGCCCGGGCCCTGCCTTCCTTCGAAGTTGCGATTAGACGTTGATGCACTGCGCTCCCCCGGTGCCAGCATGTCGGGGTTCATCGCCAGACACATGGAGCAGCCCGCCTCGCGCCACTCGGCGCCTGCAGCACTAAAGATCTCGTCAAGGCCCTCAGCGTGCGCCTGAAGGCGTACGCGGACCGAACCAGGCACGACGAGCACACGCATTCCGTCAGCGACCGTGCGACCCTTCATGACTTCGGCAGCAACGCGCAGATCCTCGATGCGTCCGTTTGTGCACGAGCCAATGAAGACTGTGTCGACCTTGACGTCGCGCATGGGGGTGCCCGCTGTGAGGTTCATGTAGGTCAGTGCGTTCTCAATCGCTATGCGGTCCACCTCATCGACCGCGTCAGCGGGCGAGGGCACATTGGCCGATAGCGGCACGCCCTGGCCGGGGTTGGTGCCCCACGTGACGAATGGGCTGAGCTCACTTGCTTCGATGACGACCTCACGGTCGAAGACGGCGTCAACATCGGTCTGCAAGGTCTTCCAGTAGGCAACTGCCGCATCCCACTCCGCACCCTTGGGTGCCCGCTCTTTGCCTTCGAGATAGGCGAAGGTGGTCTCGTCTGGCGCGATCATGCCCGCACGTGCACCAGCCTCGATGGACATATTGCAAATGGTCATGCGGCCTTCCATCGACAACGCGCGAATTGCGTCACCTCGATATTCGAGGACATAACCCTGACCGCCGCCTGTGCCGATCTTGGCGATGACCGCGAGGATGAGGTCTTTGGCAGAAACTCCTGCAGGCAGCGCGCCATTGACAGTGATCGCCATCGTCTTGAAGGGCTTCAGTGGCAGGGTCTGCGTGGCGAGCACATGCTCGACCTCACTGGTGCCAATGCCGAAGGCGAGCGCACCGAATGCGCCATGGGTTGACGTATGCGAGTCGCCACAGACGACGGTCATGCCGGGCTGGGTGAGACCCAGCTGGGGACCAACGACATGAACGATGCCCTGCTCGACATTGCCGAGGCTATAAATCGGCACGCCGAACTCCGCACAGTTCTTGCGGAGAGCTTCGACCTGCGCCCGGCTGACCGGGTCAGCTATGGGCTTGTCGATATCGATAGTGGGGACGTTGTGGTCTTCAGTCGCCAGTGTCAGGTCGGGTCGACGTACTGGCCGGCCGGCGTCACGCAGGCCATCGAATGCCTGCGGACTGGTGACCTCATGGATGAGATGTAGGTCGATGTAGAGGAGATCGGGCTCACCCTCCGCGCTGCGAACGACGTGTTCCTGCCAGACCTTCTGCGCGAGTGTGCGAGCCACTTGTCCTCCTTAACTCGGTAGCCCCGACGGGATTCGAACCCGCGCTACCGCCTTGAGAGGGCGGCGTGCTAGGCCACTACACAACGGGGCCGAGAGGGTAAAGAGTACAGGAAAACCGAAGGGCCTCCGCACCTGGGTGCAGAGGCCCTTCAGGACGGGTCAAGGTCAGATGCCCAACACCCACCACGTGGCGACCTTGAACTTCCCAGCAGCGGTCATCACATAGAAGTTGGAATACCACTTGCTGGCCGTGAACCGGCTATTGGCCGTGAGGATTGCTTGAGCGCCGCCCATCATGCTCAAATTTTCGATCTTTAGCCCCTGCCCACTCTTGACCGTGCCTGTGGCCGGGTCGAGGGTCGCGTTGGCGCTGACCTGCTTGATTGACATGAAATTGCTGCTGTTCCTCTGATTACGGACGAGCACCCACTTGGTGGCGCTCACCTCAGCGACGGGAGTCACACTCTCAGTGATTCCCATACCGCTCGCCGAGAAGTTAGTAGCCGCAGTGAAGGAAATCTTTTTGGCCTTCTTGGTGATCACGCGGTTGGCGCTGACGGTCAGCGGGTAGAGGTCTGAGCCAAATTTGCCGACACCGATCCAGGTATTGGCTGCCTTGCCCGATGCCCACGAGATTGTGGATGGATCAGTGGCGCCCCACGGGCTCTGAGTGATCGTTGTTGTAGCTGCGACGCCCGCTTGGGAGATGGTGGTGATTTTGCGGCCAGTGATGCCTGTTGCGGAACATTGCGGAGGCAGTCCTCCTCCACCTGTGTATGGAGCAGGCGTTGGAGCGATTGATCCATACACGATGATCGCCGAGTCTGAACCTGTTGCCTTGGAGTTCACACCGGTGCTGCCAAACGAGCACTGGTTTTGTGTGGTGATGTCTCCTTGTGTCGCCAGCTTGGTCAGTGTGACGGCTGCGGCCGCCCCAATGTTGGTCTTGGCAATCACTGTCTGGTTGCCCGATGAAGCACCGTTCGGCGTGCAACGCACACTCAGTGTGGGAAAGGTAGTCGGAGCAGATAGCAGCGAGACATATGTAAATGAAGAAGGCAGCGAACACAATGCGCCGGGTGCGTCATACGCCAGAGTCTTCTCCGCACGGCCGGTGGCATTCGCCAGATTGCCAGTCCAGATCTTGTAGCCCGCCACACCACCCGACAGCGCTGCCCACTTGTCACGGGCAGATCCGTACCACGCAAATCCATAGAACCGGTGACCTGGTGGCAGCGTCAAGGTGAGCATCTTGGCTGTGGCGCTAGCGATGGGCTTAGCCCCCGTGGGTCCGGGGTTGACAATCTTGACCGTCGCACCGGTTCTGCCCCAGTAGAAAACACCGCCCCCGGTGTCGGCGCTAGAACCTGAGGTGTCACCGGAAATTGTGCCGGCAGGGAATGACAGGGCTTCAGACACAGTGCCCAGCATCGCCGTGGCCTTTGCTTGGGCCGCAGTGCTCAAAGCGCCCACGGTCGGATACGTGAATGTGGTGGGCGGCGGGCCCCAATTACATTCACCCGAAACCGACTTTCCGGCCTTTCGGAAGTCTATGGACACCCTCAAGAGCTTGCCGGCCTCACTCGCACTCACATTATTCAATCTCGCCTCGACATAACCAACTACCGCGCTCTCCTGGTAGGTGAAAGTAGCCGGCTTCGTCGCCCCGCCCACGGTCCAACTCATGTTGAGTCCAGATCCCGCTGTGGTGCTTATTGCAACATTGTCAAGCGTGGCCACATACACAACGTCGAGCACGCTACCGTCGGTTGCATCGAAACAGGGGCTTGTGAAGTTGAAGAAGATACTTTCTTCATCACCTATTAGTGCCACGCCATTTGCTAGTTCTCCTTGTGCGAATTGCCGGCTAGCGCTGGCACTCATGAAGTAGTTTTCGTTCAGGGCGGTTCGATCAACATTGGAGCCGTTCACTGAGAGTTTGGCGCCCTCAATGGGCAGATCCCACGTGATGGCAGAACTCGTGGAGTTCTTCACGGCCATTCCCCAGTAGCCAGAGAGACTTGTGACGCAACTACCGGCCGTCAAGGTTAATGTTGTAGAGCGATTGTCTGAGGGTGCTGGGCAGAAGCCCGTACCGCTCGTGGACCAGTAAAAATCGGCTGGGCTAACAACGCTGAGGTTCGCGGGCACTGTGGGGTTAAAGGCTCCGAGGCCGAATGTGGTCTGTTGCGTGACCGGAAGCAAGTCAGATGCCTCCGAGATGTTCACGCCCACAGAGACGCGGTACGTCGTGCCAGCGGGGATAGTCACCAAGCCCGTTGACGCATCAACGACCTTGGTGCTATTGCCATAGGGATAGATCGGCCCGGGCGCGTTGGAGGTGGCCGCATTGGCCGTCGGCAAAGTTGCCAGAGCGAGTCCGCTGGCAATGAGACCAAAGCCAGCCAGACCAGCAAACATTCCACGAAGTGGAGCAGTACGCATCGAAAACCCCGATCAATATTGGTGAGGAACGGACCGGCTTGAAGGCCGAAACATAAGCACACCAAATATTGACTGACGATGAGAAGTCGAACCGCGAAAACTGCAGAACCCCGGAAGTCACTCAAGGACTCAGGTCCGCGTATTCGGTACAGAGCTGGGGTACCAGGACTCGAACCTAGACTAACTGAACCAGAATCAGTTGGGCTGCCAATTACCCCATACCCCATGGGACCGCACGAGTATACCCAGCCGCCGCGGGCGACTCAGGCGAGGGCAGAGCGAAGCCGGGCAAGAGAGCGCTGGTGGCCGAGAATCTCCATCGACTCAAATAGCGGTGGGGAAATGCGTCGGCCCGTGATGGCAACCCGCACAGCGCCAAAAGCAACCTTCGGTTTGAGCCCGAGGCCCTCAATGAGTGCAGCTCGAAGGGCGGTTTCGATGGCCTCCGTCGTCCAATCAGGCAGAGGCTCCAGCGCACCAATCGCAGCTGCGATGACTGACTGCGATTCGGGCGACGCAAGCCCCTCTCGCTCGGGCTCCTCAACGCAGAAGTCCGCGTCAGCGACCAGAAGGAAACCGAGCATGCCGGCGGCTTGTCCGAGGGTCTCCATGCGCTCCTGAATCAGCGGCACGGCTGCAGTAATGACTGCCGCCTGCTCGGCCGTGGGCTGGGTACCGATCACACCAGACTTGTGCAAGTAGGGCACCACACGCTGACCGAACTCCTCGGGCGAGATCGCCCGCATCCAATCGGCATTGATCGCAGTGCACTTCTTCAAGTCAAAGCGTGCAGGGCTGGGGTTGACCCGCGAGATGTCGAAGACATTGGCGAGTTGCTCCTTGGAGAAGAACTCAATGTCATCTCCGTAGGAGAACCCCAGAAGTGCGAGGTAGTTGATCAAGCCCTCGGGCAGATAGCCCTGGTCCTTGTACATCTGGAACGAAGCCTCGGGGTCACGCTTGGAGAGTTTCTTATTGCCCTCCCCCATTACATAGGGAAGATGCCCGAAACGCGGGAGCACACCTGGGCCAACGCCGAGTTTGCCGAGAGCATCGTGCATCACAAGTTGGCGTGGCGTGCTCGAGAGCAAATCCTCACCACGCAATACGTGAGTGATGTGCATGAGCGCGTCATCAACCGGATTGACGAGGGTGTAGAGCGGGTCACCGTTGGCGCGCACGATCACAAAGTCAGGCACGTGTTCGGCTTTGAACGTCACCTCGCCACGGACGAGGTCATCCCAGGTGTGATCGATGTCAGGCATACGCATGCGCACGACGAAGGGGCGACCCGCAGCCTCGAAAGCTGCCCGCTGATCAGCACTGAGATCACGGCAGGTGCCGTCATAGCCAGGCGCCCGCTTCTCCGCGGTGGCCAACTCACGCTTGGCTTCTAGCTCCTCAGCTGTGCAGTAGCACGTGTAGGCGAATCCGCCGTCAATGAGCCGCTGTGCAATATCGGCGTAGATGCCCATGCGCTCAGACTGGCGGTAGGGGCCATACGGGCCGCCCACCACGGGGCCCTCATCCCAGTCGAGCCCAAGCCACCCCAACACATCGAGCAATTGGCTATAAGACTCTTCACTATCGCGCGCAGCGTCAGTGTCTTCAATGCGGAAGACGAAGGTGCCACCCGTGTGACGCGCGTAGGCCCAGTTGAACAACGCAGTGCGCACCATGCCCACGTGCGGATTGCCGGTGGGTGATGGGCAAAAACGAACACGTACGTCACTCATCGGGCGACCACTGGGTTTGTGAGCGTGCCAATGCCAGCGATCGACACACTGACGAGGTCGCCCGCAACAATTGGCCCGACTCCCGACGGTGTGCCCGTAATGATGACGTCACCAGGAAGCAAAGTCATGACACCACTGATCCATGACACAAGAGTCGACACATCGCGGATCATCAATGCAGTGGATGAGTCTTGGCGAACCTCGCCATTGACTGTGCAAGAAATCGCAAGGTCTGCGGGGTCAAGGCCCAACGTGATCCACGGACCTAGCGGGCAAAATGAGTCGAAGCCCTTCGCGCGGCCCCATTGACCATCGGACTTCTGGAAGTCGCGCGCGCTCACGTCGTTGGCGCAGGTGTAGCCGAGGATGTATTGATCGGCGTCTTCGGGCGAGACATGGCGCGTGATGCGCCCAATCACCACAGCTAACTCGGCTTCATGATCAATGTGTGTCGATTCGGGCGGCAACACAATCGGCGCACCCGGGCCCACCACTGAGGTGCTCGGCTTGAGGAAGATCATCGGATCAGTGGGGGCCTCGCCACCCATCTCGGCAATATGCGCGGCGTAGTTTCGTCCGACAGCCACAATCTTCGACGGGATGATCGGCGCGAGGAGTCGTACATCGGCGAGGGGCAGGACCTCACCGGTCGGCTCGGGGATATCGACCGGGTGCCCGGTGATCGGCAGGATCACCGACTCCTCCGTCGGCGTCACGCCGTCGAGGCGATCTACGAGCCCATACGAAACGGTGTCACCATGGGCAAAGCGGGCGATATGCACGGCTTGAGCCTATCGGGCTAGCAGTTCGCGCCACCTTTGGTCGGAGCTAGTTGCTGCGTTCAGACCGTAGGAGGCCGTAGGTCAGCGCCTCCGCGAGGGCAGTCCACGATGCTGCGATGACGTTTTCGTGGACGCCGAGGGTGTCCCAGCGTCCGTCATCGTCCTGAGTCGAGACAAGCACACGCGTTACTGCGCTGGTGCCCTTCTTGCCAGCGAGTATGCGCACCTTGTAGTCGATGAGTTCGAGTTCAGCGATCTGCGGGTAGACCTGCACCACGGCCTTGCGCATCGCAGAGTCCAAGGCGTTGACCGGGCCGTTGCCCTCTGCGGTTGCCACAATGCGTTCGCCGCCCACGTGCACCTTCACCGTCGCTTCGCTGGCCACCTCACCAGTTTCGGATTGCTCGACGATCACACGCCACGACTCGACTGTGAAGTACGACGGCGCTCCACTTGGGCTCGCATCAAGCAGCAGCATCTCAAACGACGCATCTGCTGCTTCAAAACTCCACCCACGCGACTCGAGGTCCTTGACCTTCTCCACCACTCGGCTAACCGTTTCCGAATCATTGGAAAGGTCATAGCCAAGTTCGAGGCCCTTGAGTTCTACAGACGCCCGTCCAGCCATCTCAGTCACCAGCACACGCTGACTATTGCCCACGATCTCAGGATCGATGTGGTTGTAGAGATCGGCAGACACCTTAAGCGCACTTGCATGCAGACCTGCCTTATGCGCGAAGGATGAGATGCCGGCGTATGCCTGATGGGTGTCGGGAGCGATATTGGCAATCTCAGCGATTGCATGGGAGACGTGCACGGTCTCACGCAGCGCACCCTCCGGCAGACAGGGGATGCCGAGCTTGAGTTCGAGGTTCGCGACAACGACAAAGAGATCGGCGTTGCCCGTGCGCTCGCCATAACCATTAGCGGTGCACTGCACGTGTGTTGCGCCCGCTTCAACCGCTGCGATGGAGTTGGCGACCGCGCATGCGGTGTCGTCCTGACAATGGATGCCGAGCCGCACGCCACTGCGAAGCGCGACATCGGTCACGATCGCATGAATGCCACTGGGCAGCATGCCGCCATTGGTGTCACAAAGCACTCCAACGCTCGCGCCCGCTTCGGCTGCGGCGATGAGCAGACGTACGCCGTAATCAGGGTCTTGCTTATAGCCGTCGAAGAAGTGCTCCATGTCGACGAACACGCGACGGCCTTCCGCACATAAGAACGCAACCGTCTCAGCGACCATGTCGACGTTTTCAGCCATGCTTGTGCGCAATGCCAACTCGACATGGCGCACATCGGACTTCGCGACAAGTGTGACGACAGGCGCCATCGAGTCAAGTAGCGCACGCACCTGTGGGTCCTGATCGACTTTGACGCCGGCCTTGCGGGTGGCGCCGAATGCGACGAGCTCGGCGTTCTTCAGGTTCAGTTCGGTCTGCGCGCGATGGAAGAACTCGGTGTCCTTCGGCATTGCCCCGGGCCAGCCACCTTCAATGAAGCCCACGCCATAGCCGTCGAGCAGGCGCGCCACCGCGAGCTTGTCGTTGACGGAGTAGGCAATCCCCTCACGCTGCGCACCATCGCGCAGGGTGGTGTCGTAGACGTGGAATTCGTCGGGACGGGTCATGTCGGGCCTTTCGGTGTGGCAATGAAAAAGCCCCCCGCGGGTGCGAAGGGCTGCGAACTGTCCGGCGTCGCCGGTCAGTTCGCTAGGTAATGATGAATGTGCAAGTCACGTTCACAGGATAGCCGCTTGAGTCTCACACGTCACGCGTACCCCAAAAATTGAGCATTTCCGCTCAAAGGCCCTGTCAGCAGATGGTGTGCATCCACGCGTGGCGATCGGGTGCGGCCCCGGTCTGGATGTCAATGAGGGCTTGACGGAGCCGCATAGTCACAGCCCCGGAACCCCCGCCACCGATGGTCCACGAGCCCACGCGGGACTTGACCTCGCCCACGGGGGTGATGACCGCCGCGGTGCCGCAGGCGAACACCTCGGTGATCTCCCCCGACGCACAACCCTCGCGCCATTCATCGACCGAGATGCGTCCCTCATCGGCTCGAATGCCGAGATCTTCCGCCACCGTGAGCAACGAGTTGCGCGTGATGCCGGGAAGCAGTGTGCCGGTCAACGTCGGCGTCACGAGGCGAGCGGAGTCGCCGGACCCATACACGAAGTACAGGTTCATGCCGCCCATCTCTTCGATCCACTTGCGCTCGACAGCATCAAGCCACACGACCTGATCGCAGCCATGGTGAGCTGCCTCGGCTTGAGCCAGAAGCGACGCGGCATAGTTGCCCGCGCACTTCGCCTCGCCAGTGCCGCCAGGTGACGCACGCACGTAGTCGTCAGTGATCCACACCGACACCGGGTGCACTCCCTTGGCGAAGTAAGCGCCAGCAGGAGATGCGATCAACAAGTACGTGTACTGGTTGCCCGGACGCACGCCCAGACCAATCTCAGTGGAGAACATAAACGGGCGAAGGTAGAGCGAACGGTCAGACTCAACCGGCACCCAGTCGCGATCAGCAGTCACGAGCGCTTCGACCGACGCGAGGAACAACTCTGCGGGCAACTCGGCCATAGCAAGTCGACGTGCGGAGTTCTTGAAACGCTCGGCATTGGCGAGGGGACGGAAGGTGCGAATCGTGCCGTCGGCGTGCCGATAGGCCTTTAGCCCTTCGAAGATCGACTGGCCGTAGTGGATGAAGTTGGTGGCCGGGTCGAGTGACAGCGGGCCGTAGGGCACCAACTCGGCGTCGTGCCAACCATCGGCTTCAGTCCACGTCGCGCGCACCATGTGATCGGTGAAGTACTTGCCGAATCCTGGGTCTTGAAGCACCGCTGCACGCTCAGCATCGGACTTGGGTGAGTCCGAAGGATGCATGGCGATGGGCCAGAGTCCTGAGGCAAGAGACATGGTGTGAAGGTACTCCTAACCAGCAACTCGCGCCGCGAGAGCGTCGCCGATCTCCGTGGTGGAGCGGGCAGGCTTGCCAGCGCGCTCGGCCAGATCATCAGCAACAGCCGCCTCGACGCGGGCAGCCAAGCCAGCCTGTCCGACGTGGTCGAGCAACATGGCCACCGACATAACGGTCGCGGTCGGGTCGGCCTTGTTCTGTCCAGCGATGTCGGGCGCGGATCCGTGCACCGGCTCGAACATGCTGGGGTGGGCGCGGCTCGGGTCAACGTTGCCACTCGCCGCGAGGCCGATGCCACCGGCGATCGCAGCTCCGATGTCGGTGAGGATGTCGCCGAAGAGGTTGTCAGTGACAACCACGTCGAAGCGCTCGGGGTTGGTGATGAAGAACATCGACGCAGCGTCGACATGGCAGTAGTCAGTCGTGACGCCTGGGTATTCCTTCGCCACAATGTCAAAGGTGCGCTGCCACATGGAACCGCCGTAGACGAGCACGTTGGTCTTGTGCACGAGTGTCACCTTGTTGCGGCGACGCGTCGCGCGCTCAAACGCATCACGGATGATGCGCTCAGCACCGTAGGCAGTGTTGACGCTGACCTCGGTGGCGATCTCGTGCGGGGTGTCCTTGCGCAGGAATCCACCGGCACCGGCGTACGGGCCCTCGGTGCCTTCGCGACACACGACAAAGTCGATGTCTTCGGGGCCCTTGCCCGCGAGCGGGCTCACTACGCCCGGGAAGAGTTTGACGGGGCGCAGATTGAGGTAGTGATCGAGACGGAAGCGCAACTCCAGCAGCAGCCCGCGCTCAAGGACTCCCGGCGGCACACTCGGGTCACCGATCGCACCCAGCAAGATCGCATCGAATCCGCGTAGTTCCTTCAGAACCGACGGCGGAAGCGTCTCGCCCGTGCGGTTGTAGAGGCGAGCGCCGAGGTCATATTCGGTCGTCGACACGGTGGTGCCGGTGGTCGCGAGGGCAGCATTGAGGACCTTGACGCCCTCAGTGACGACCTCGGTGCCAATGCCGTCACCAGGGATGAGCGCAATGTTGAGATTTGCCATGACACGAATCTTAGGGCTGTGCCGTACCCGACTCGCACGCACCGCTAGAGGCCGTGGCGTTTGCTGAGCGTGAGGGACTTGGCGACGGCGATGGGGTTGGAGTGGACGTGCTCGGGGAGGCAGAATTCGAGACATCTTGGGGGCGCCCGACACAAGCACCTGAGCCATCAGCGGAGACGGGGTACGGCGACTGTTCTCCCACCGTCGGCTCCCATCCATCCGAGACACCTTGAGTCGGGGTCACCGCTACAGCTGGCGCTGGGCCTTCGACATCGTTTGAATCTACCCCGCGAGCCCCAATAAAGATCGCGCCCACGACCACGACTGTCGCCACGGCCATGAGCCCCGCGCCAAGTTCCACACGTCGACGACCAATTCGCGCGCGCTCGATCTTGCCCCGTGCCACGACCGCGTCAAGATCCAGAGGCGTCAAGGGTGCCCTGTTGCTCGCCTCGTCAAGGATGTCCCGGATGTCTTTGTGCGTCATCTGATCTCCGTTCGTGCTTCGCGTGGGACGTCAAGTCCTCGCGCGTTAAAGGCAGTTCGTAAGGCAGCAAGGCCGCGCGCTGATTGGCTCTTTACGTTGCCGACGCTTTTGCCTAGCGCCGCGGCCGTCTGTTCCACCGATAGGTCCTCCCAGTAACGGAGCACCAGCACCGCGCGCTGACCGGGAGGCACATCCCGCAGCGCTGCAATCAATTGGTCTCGATAGTCGAGCGCATCATGGTCGTGATCTAGACGGTCTGGCACGACCTCTACTGCCAGCTCTCGGCGCGCAGGTCGACGGATATGGTCGAAGTAGACATTCACTAACACTTTGCGCACATAGCCATCGACATTGTCGAGAGCTTCGATGCGGTGCCAGCGCGCGTAGACCTTTACTAGGCAGTCTTGGACGAGGTCATCGGCCAGATGCCAATCACCGGACAACAGGAACGCTGTACGCCGCAATGATTCGCGCCGGTTTTGCGCCCACTCACGAAATGAGTCTTCACCCGGCAACACCACCATCTCCCCCTCGGGCACAACGTTCAGAGCGGCGTGAGGATGACGCTTACATCCCGTGCGCGCCCACTCGGCCATCCGTCTTACTGACCATCTTGGCGGCCCGAAGTAGGGATCGGGGCCTCACCCTCTTGAATCTTGATCGGAACGTCAACAATCGCTCCTTCAATCTTCCCACGCAATACCTCCGAGTCCCACTTCGCAAGAACCGAACGGTCAAACTCGACCTCTAGGGCCTGTCCATTAAGGGCGGGACCGATGGCCACTGGCCGTGGGATGAGACCCCGATCGGCTGCACTCCAGATGTGATCAGCCAACGTTCTAATCTGAACCTGACTTAGCAGCACCTGTCTCACCTCGACGGTAACTCCGTCGCGTGTGACGCCCACCAAATCCTCAAGTTCACGCGGGATAGGCCCACTCCACATGATGATGACGCGCGAGTTTGCGTCGTCTGAAGCCCACCCGGCCCACCCTTCCCCCATGGCCATAGCTCGCCGCGCCACATCTTCCATTGAGCCATGCAGTGGGGAGGGCGGCCCCTGAACGAGATCTTCTAGGCGCTCCGGCCCCACGTACCCCGCATCGCCCCCAGCATTTGCGACATTGCCTTGAATAAGAGCGCCCGCAAGCAGTGCTCCTACGACAACCGTTGCAGCAGATACAAGAAATCCTTTAGACACAATTCCCCCATCTCCTGCGAGGACTCCCCGGCGGCCCTCCCTATGTCCGTTAACGGAGTTGACGGCCGGAAAGGTTGCATTCGGCAGGAATTCGCCTGGACTAGGAGGCGTTACGGTTGAAAAGGCGAGCGCCGTGGTCATCAACAGAAATGACCGCGATGTTGGGATTTGCCATGCGCCAAATCCCAACGTGGCGCTGCGATTGTGATTCGGGTAGTCGGCCGATCAGGCCACATTGAGTGGAATCGGATGCCCGTGTCCATCGTCGATTGTCAGCGTCACTCCCGTCGCCGCACCAAGACGCGACAAGACGTCCAGTGATGGCAGGTTCCCTCCACCCTCCATTCGGGCTATCGAAGATTGGGTGGTCGCCATGCGTCGAGCGAGCTCAGCCTGGGTCAGACCCGCATCGGTGCGCAGCCGATAAATCAGTTCAGCGAGACGGCCCGCAAGTGTACTTTCTCGGTAGGCGACTGAGTAGGCCTCCAGATCGTCAACTGGATGAGCCGCCTGCAGTTCCCGCCAGGCCGTCCCGCGCTCATTGTGTGGCACCTCAAACTCCTCTCGAGTCGCACGAACGCCCGATCTGCATATGCGCGCTCCTTTGAGTTCAGGGACACGTACCAATCAGCAATCTCATCGCTGAGGGTGATGTGCCATGTGCCAGCCATAACAACGATATAGCACAAATGCGATATTTGGTGACTTCGTCTGTCCACAGGCAGGCGAACCAGTCTCCGACCTAACCCGCCGCCGAGGTGAGGTAACCTAAAGGCACTATGAACGCTCAGCGCCTGCTCCTTAGCGGCCGCGGCGGGGCCATTTAACCGGTCTCCCTCGCCGCGGGTGCTGTCGTACGCCGGTTCACCCCCGTCGAACTTCAAGGAGCAGTCATGACTTC
>JBIHZU010000182.1:0-3904 GCA_044240285.1 Candidatus Nanopelagicales bacterium
ACTTCGGAGATACGGCAGGCATGACGCCGCTGTTGAAGATGCACACTCTCGGACACGACTTTGTGCCCGATCCCATCCATGCGGGTGGACTTCGTTATCACGGCATGGCGCCGCTCATCTCGCATGTCTACGAGCTCGGGCTCATGGATGCCGTAGCGATTCCGCAGACGGAGTGCTTCAGCGCTGCGCTGCAGTTTGCCCGGACTGAAGGCATCGTCCCGGCGCCGGAGCCCACCCACGCTCTAGCGCAGGCGATCCGTCTGGCCAACCAAGCCAAGGAGACCGGCGAAGAGACAGTGATCCTCACTGCGCTATGCGGCCATGGCCACTTTGATTTGGCTGCTTACTCGGAATACTTGGCGGGCTCAATGGTGGACGAGGACGTCACGGCTGATCGCTTCGAGGCCGCAATGGCGGGAATCCCACAGATCGGGTAGTCCCATAAATTATTGTGGAATTGTCCCTACATGCGGAATATGCCCTCGCGATCTGTCCTGCGTTGGGTAGCGTCTGAGGTGACACCAAAGACCGACTTAGGGTCGGCGGGTGTCCCCTTAAACGCCTTCCGCCTGCCCAGCCCCCCCGGGCGGGCGGAAGGTCCTCACCTAGCTTGGGTGTCGTTCGAACCTAATGTCTCTCGTCGATATCGATGCCTTGATCGCAAATCCACGGTAGGCATCGTGACCCATTGAGTCAGCGCGGCAGCAGGTGACTACGCCCACCGAGGAATGGTTGAAGTGCCGCCGGGATCCGCACTGAGCCGTCAGCCTGCTGGTGGTTCTCCAGGATCGAAACAATCACTCGAGGCATCGCGACAAGTGTGCCGTTGAGAGTCGCGACCGGCCGCGTTGCTCCATCTGCACTTCGCATACGGGTAGCCAGACGTCGCGCTTGAAACTCTGTGGTGTTAGACGTCGAAGTGACTTCGCGGTAGCACGCCTGCGTCGGGATCCATGCCTCAATGTCGAATTTACGTGCCGCACTGCTACCTAGGTCACCCGTTGCCACATCGATGACGCGATAAGGAATCTCCAGCGCATCAAGGAAGTCGCGCTCCCACTGAAGGATGCGCGCATGCTCGGCGACCGCATCTTCGGGTGTGGTGTAGACAAACATCTCGACCTTGTCGAATTGGTGCACGCGAATGATTCCTCGCGTATCACGACCATGCGAACCAGCTTCGCGGCGGAAGCATGAAGACCAGCCGACGTAGCGTCGTGGAAGTGTGGAGGCATCAAGAATCTCGTCGGAGTGGTAGGCGGCGAGCGGAACCTCGGAAGTACCGACTAGGTACAGGTCATCTTCGGGAAGCCGGTAGACATTCTCCGCCGCTTGTCCAAGAAAACCGGTGCCTTCCATTGCGGAAGGTGCAACCAGCACCGGCGGAATCATTGGCGTGAAGCCATTGCCTACGGCTTGCTGCATCGCGAGGTTGAGTAGCGCCAATTCAAGAAGCGCTCCATCGCCAGTGAGGAAGAAGAACCGCGAGCCGGAGACCTTCGCGCCGCGCTCGGTATCGATCGCTCCGAGCATCTCGCCGAGTTCGAGGTGATCCCGCGGTTCGAATCCCTCGGCGGCAAAGTCCCGCGGCGTGCCTGTGTGCTCGAGCACTACAAAGTCGTCTTCGCCCCCGACCGGAGCGTCGAGATCCACGAGATTGTCAATCTCCAGCCAAGCAGCTGCCAAGGCCTCTGCGGTCGTGTTGACCACTCCCTCAGCTGCCTTCACATCATCGGACAACGTGGTCGCTTGAGCCATGAGCGCGTCGAGCTCTACTTGGGCCGAAGCGTCACCCTTCTTGACCCGACCCTGGAGCGGGCCAATTTCCTTGCTGAGGGATTTCTGTGAGGAGCGCAGGTCGTCGTACGTCTGCTGCTGCTCACGGCGGAGCTTGTCGAGCATGGCCAGTCGATCGACGGAATCGGGGTTTCCCCCACGGCGCCGCTGGGACTCACGCAGGCGCTCCGGCTCATCACGGAGGATTCGAGGGTCGATCACGCTCATGAGACTACCGAGTGCCGGCGGTCAGACCGGTGTCGCGGTCAGGTGAATTTTCGCTGTCGTACGCCTGACGAGGGCGGTGCGCATTTCACATCGGGTCCGCAACGTGCCAGAATCGTCGCTCGTTTGGCATTTGCATCGGAAGCGAGGTGGGAATGGACTACAACTGGTTGAACCCTAAGGCCGAGGCTCGCCCGGTCGGCGAAAAGGGCTGGGGCTCTTTCGCCACTGAGCCGATTACGGCCGGCGAGGTCGTGGCCGGCTTCGGCGGCTGGGTAGTCAATCGGGAATACCTGTCCAGTCTCACTCATGATCGCCAGGCCCGCTCCATCCAGATCGCCGACGATCTCTACCTCGTCTCCAGCGATGAGCGCGAGCCTGGAGACATGCTCAACCACTCTTGTGATCCCAACTGTGGACTCCTCGGTTCGCAACTTCTGGTCGCTATGCGCGACATCGTGCCGGGTGAAGAGATCACCTTCGACTACGCGATGTGCGACGCAAGTGACTACGACGAATTCCGTTGCCTATGCGGATCGAGCAACTGCCGCGAGGTCGTGACGGGTTCTGATTGGCGACTGCCACAAGTACAGGATCGCTATATCGGCTGGTTCTCGCCGTACATCACCCGCCGCATCGCAGCGCTTCCGACGGCCTGAGGCGCCACGCCACTATGTCGTGGCCTCATGGGGTAGTCGTACGGCAACTTGTCGCGACCGATGACTCTGACGTTGAGGGTGCTTTGCATGTCATGGTCGAACACGAACGTGAGTTCTGCTTCGAACCTGATGTCACCCGCACGATCTTGATCGCGCAACTGACGGGACCTGCTGCTCTTGCTGATCGTCACCTTGTGGTGATACGGGGGAAAGAGTATGTCGGCGTACTGATCGTCGAACTCGATCTTGCAAAGCGTGACGTCTTCTTCGACGTTTACGCGTTACCCGGTGAGGATCACGAAATGACGCGTGCGCTTGTTGAAGCAGGGCTTAATGCTGCTGCAGACGTGATTCCCAACGAGCCCGGCTGGACGATTTCCTCAGGCTGTGTCAAGGAGGACATCGCTCTGTCGCGGGCTCTTGATGCGGTGGGCTTTGAACACACACGTACTTATGCACGCATGGTGCGTTCGTTAGCAGGTGTGTCGGCAACGATGCCGCCGGCACCTCCTGGCATCCGCCTTGAGGTCGCGAAATCGTCCGAGCAACTTGGCCAGTTGCATCGCACTCACATGTCGTCATTTGATCGTCACTATGGATTCACGCAGCGAACGGAGGAGGACTACCTCCATCGTCTGGCCAATGGGGATGGACCAACACCAGAACGTTGGTGGCTCGCTATGGCAGGAGATCAAGCCGTCGCCCTGTGCATTCAAGATGACAGTCGTGCCGAGTTCTCCACCGCGTGGGTTCGTACTTTGGGAGTGGTGTCTACTCATCGCGGTCAAGGGATTGCTCGTTGGTTACTGCTGGCTGCATGTGCCGATGCGGCACACCGTGGCATGTCCGAGATTGGTCTCACGGTTGACACTGAAAACGTCACTGGCGCAACGCGTCTGTATGAGTCTGTCGGCATGCGCGCACACTTGGCAATTGCATTGTGGGAGAAACCAGCGTCCTAGTTTTGTGTCAGATAGCAAGCAGGATTTTGCCCGTGGCTTCACCGGATTTCAGAGCGATATGTCCAGCAGCAGCCTCACTGATGGGCAGTACGCGGTCAATCACTGGAGCCACGATGCCAGCCTCAATCCATGGCCAGACGAAGCGCTGCACCTGCGCGCAGACGTCTGCCTTCTGCTCAAGCGGGCGGGTGCGTAGGGATGTCGCGTGTATGGTCCCTCGCTTGACTAGCAAGGCATTAATGTCGAGTTCGGCCTTAACGCCTCCTTGCATACCGATGATGA
>JBIHZU010000183.1:0-3903 GCA_044240285.1 Candidatus Nanopelagicales bacterium
CTCTACTTCGGAGATTCGCATCTCGATCGTGACGCGCACGTCGTCAGCACATGACGCTGTCCGCGCTGTACACACTGCTTTCGGTCTCGATGCTGACGGTGAAGCGGTTGTCTACGGAGGCACGGGACGATGAGCCGCACTATTGCTGTTGTCGGCGCGACTGGTCAAGTCGGTGCGGTCATGCGGCGCTTGCTCGAGGAGCGCAACTTCCCTGCTGATCGTGTGCGGTTTTTTGCATCAGCGCGTTCGGCCGGCTCGACCCTGACGTTCCGGGGTGAGGAGATTGTTGTCGAGGACGCAGCTGCGGCTGATCTCTCGGGCATCGACATCGCGTTGTTCTCTGCTGGTGGTTCGACGTCAAAGGAGCTTGCGCCGCGATACGCCGCTGCGGGCGCGATCGTGATTGACAACTCCTCGGCTTGGCGGATGGACCCCGATGTGCCGCTAGTTGTAAGCGAGGTCAACCCTGAGGCGATCAAGGAGGCGCGCAAGGGCATCATCGCGAACCCCAACTGCACGACGATGGCGGCAATGCCGGTGCTGTTGCCATTGCATCGCGAGGCTGGCCTCGAGCGTCTCGTGGTGTCGTCGTACCAAGCGGTTTCGGGCTCGGGTCTTGCTGGTGTTGAGGAGCTCGCGTCGCAGGTGCGTGGTGTGAGCAATCAGGACATTGCTGCGCTGACACATGACGGATGTGCGGTGTCGTTCCCTGCGCCTGTGAAGTACGTACGCAACATTGCGTTTAACGTCGTGCCGCTCGCAGGCTCCTATGCAGCTGACGGCTCCGGCGAGACCGACGAAGAGCAGAAGCTGCGCAACGAGAGCCGTAAGATTCTGAACATTCCTGGGCTGCTCGTGTCTGGCACCTGCGTACGCGTGCCGGTGTTCACTGGTCACTCTCTAGCGATCAACGCCGAGTTCGCGCGCTCGATCTCACCGGAACGCGCGACTGAGTTGCTTGCAGGTGCGCCCGGTGTTGTGGTGACTGATGTGCCAACGCCGCTCGAGGCTGCCGGTGCCGACCCGTCGTTCGTCGGCCGCATCCGTGCCGACCAGAGCGTGCCCGACGGTCGCGGCCTCGCGCTGTTCATCAGCAACGACAACTTGCGCAAGGGCGCTGCCCTCAACGCCGTACAAATCGCCGAACTCCTCTAACCCCCTCGCCGACGTCACCTTGCGTCGCGCTAACTGGGGGAATTAGCGCGACGCAAGGTGACATCGGCGGTAGGGAATTCACATATTTCTCTTGCCTAGCAATTCCAATAGACGGAACTGGTTTGATCGTTCCAGGAGCTGCCGAGGTAGGTCCTCGCGGTGCCCGGGAGGATCTCATTTGAAGAGCCTTGATAGTCGGCATCCCAGTAAAGGAAAGCCGAGCACGTACTCGGATTCCGCACAGAACTGATTGAGTCCTGCATAGTCTCGCTCGTGCTGGCGTAGTTCCAGTCACCAAGCCATGAGATGTTTCTGCCGACGGGCACCCATCCCCAGACTCCACCCGACGCGTCCCGGTACAAGCAGATCCCGTCAGTCTTCCCAGTACAGGTTCCAGCTTGAGCAGCCTGCGCTCCTGTGGCACTGACCCCTATCGCGCTTAGAGCAATACCAGCAAGCGCACCCGCCATCGTTGCAATTCGTCTCATTCGCATTTCCATTTCCTCCCGATTCGGTCACTGAGGATTCAGCGTCCGTTATAGCTACAAACCTTCGGGGGGGTGATGTTTACATGAGTTTCAAAGAGCGCGGGTTACGGTCTGACGCCGACTTCAGCTGCGGGACCCTGTTCGATGAATGTGTCTCGATAGGTCACCTCACGGCCGATCAACTCCTGGTGCTCCAGAACAGCGCCAGTCGCCGGATCGACGAGATATCGGGTGGCCCCGCCGGGCCAGTTATGGCCAATGCCGACCGCTGGTCGACCCAATACGTCAGTCAGATTCTGCTCAATCGTGATATCCGGAAGGCGCGATGCCACGATGTAGAGCGCACGCCGCAGGTCGGTTGGTGCGGGACTTTGGCGAAGCAGATCCCAAGTCGCTGCCCACATCTCAGTAAGTCGGTCCGGTCCCGCATCACCTACCGCTTCGTATAGCCATGCATAGAGTTGATCTGGATCGGTGGGGAGATTTATGAGTTCATCCCATGTGACATCGCTCGAGCCCGCAACGAGAATAAGATCGGCGGGGCTGGTGGTTACTCGACCAGTTGCGCTCGTCTTGAGAGTCATCCCTTCTCCTACACGCGAATACCAAGTCTCGAGCACACCGCCCCTCGAGCCGTGCTTGATCTTCACGTACCAAACTGAAGCCGTCCTGGAGTCGGCGTCGGGTCGCTCTCCCACACGCGCACCAACGTCAACTAGGAACGCTGACGCTGCGCTTGTCGATGCAGGCGTGCTTCCCAGGACTGGAACTACGATCGCAACCGCGACGATCGCTGCAGCTGCGACGGGGGCCACGATGCGTGCGACCATGCGTCGGCGACGAAGACGGCGTCCGCGTTCGATAACTGCTCCCAGAGACTGTGAGTCTTCGGATGTCGCGTCGCGACCAAGTTCGCGAAGGCGATCTTCAAGACTGTTCATGCTGGCTCCGTTCGTTGCAGTTCAGTAAGGGACTCGGCGAGCGCTTTGCGTGCTCGATGCAAGGTCGCGGCGACGGTGCCGCGAGCGATGCCCATGATGTCGGCGACTTCGGCTTCCGGGAGATCAGCGATGTAGCGCAAAGCGATCGCACGGCGGGCTTGCGGTGCCAAGCGGCGCACCGCTCGCCACAGCTCATCAGTGTCACTCGGGTGCTCGTCGTAGGTCATCGCCGTGGGCAGGTCAACAATTGCGTCGAGGTTGCGTTTGGTGCGCCGCGCGATCGTGCGTGCTTGATTGAGAGCGACGGTGTAGACCCAACCGCGAGGGGAGTCCATGTGCTTTACCTTGTGCCAGTGCAGCCATGCCCGTGCGAATGCCTCGGATATCGCTTCGTCAGCGAGTTCGTGATCAAGGACGGCGGCGCGGATGGCGACGGCCATGCGTGGCATCTCGGCGGCGTACCAATCGGTGAAATCCACCGCACCCCCCGACACCTGCTGGTTTTCCCCCGCAATGCTCACACTCTATAAACGCGCCGCATGGCCCGATTGTTTATACGGAATCCTGACCCGTCCACCAGATTTCCCTGTATGCCTTCGCCGACGTCACCTTGCGTCGCGCTAACTGGCGGAATTAGCGCGACGCAAAGTGACGTCGATGGAAGGGTGGGGTGGCGGAAGCCGTTACAGCCCCTATGGGCTGCTCCTCCCGAATCCCACGGGTCACCTCTGACGTATGACGAGGGCCGTGTCACCTCTGGTAGATGAAAAGGACCCAGGGGATGAACCCTGGGTCCTTTTATATGTCGGGGTGGCGGGATTCGAACCCACGACCTCTTCGTCCCGAACGAAGCGCGCTACCAAGCTGCGCTACACCCCGCAAAGCAGACGTGAGTCTAGCCCGCCTCGCCCGGCGTGAGCGTCAGCAGGGTTGCCTCGGGTGGACAGGCAAAGCGGATGGGCGCGTACGGCGAGGTCCCCAGCCCGGCGGACACATGAAGGGCAGATCCCTCATACGTCGACAGCCCCCGCGCCCTGCGCCGATCAAGATCACAGTTAGTCACCAGGGCCCCAAAACCCGGCACACGCAACTGGCCACCATGCGTGTGTCCGGCCAACACCAGATCAGCACCATCGGCCGTCATGGCATCCAGCACCCGACGATAGGGCGCGTGCAGCACACCTAGGCGCAAATCAGCGGCCCATGGCCCGGCAACGACCGAGTAGTCATCGCGCTCGATGTGCGGGTCGTCCACGCCTCGCAACGAAACGACTCGAGAGCCCACCGCAACCGAAGCTGCTGCGTTAGAGAGGTTCGCC
>JBIHZU010000184.1:0-3872 GCA_044240285.1 Candidatus Nanopelagicales bacterium
CGCGTGGCCCAATGCAGAGGTTGCCGTCATGGGTTCGGTCGCGGCCGTGCGCATCTTGCATCGACGCAGACTCGCCGAACTCAGCGATGAGCAACAGCGCGCCGAGATGGAACTCGAACTCGCGGCCGAACACGAAGTGATTTCCGGTGGAGTCACCCGCGCAGTGGAGTTGGGGTTCGTCGACGAGATCGTCGATCCCACCGAGACTCGTCGCAAGGTTGCCAAGGTTATCCTCGACACACCGGGTGTCCGCGGGCTACACGGCAATATCCCGCTGTAGCTAAATCGCGTTGTGCAACCTCGAGTGTGAGGTGTGCGCGCCTGCCATGCGATAGGGCTCTAGATCGCGGTCCCAATCCGCACCGAGGAGTTTCTCCAACTCTGCGCGCAGGTCACCACTGCTGGCCAGCGCTGCACGGAGCCGGTCCTCGTGGATCATGACATCGCCATACGGGCCTGTTGCAGCTCGATAGATTCCAAGCTCAGGAGTCGAGGAGAAACGTTCGGACTCGTGACCCTCAGATGCCTCTTCAGTGATTTCGAATCTGAGGTCTGGGAACGCACGTAAGGCACTCGCGAGACGGGCAGCGGTGCCCGCTGGCCCAGCCCATGAATATTCGGCACGCACAGTGCCCGGATGAACAGGCTGGGGCACCCAATCAAGGCGTACGTCCCGCCCTAACTCAGCAGAAAACGCCCACTCCACATGGGGACAGACCGCACGAAGGCATGCGTGTACATAGACCACACCGCGGGTACGCGACATCACTCACCTCTCATCAGTTGCGCCTTCCCCAGCGTCCTGATCAGGTAAGTCACACCAGTGTAACCCCGGTCACATGGTGTTTGGCAAGTCAATTAGTCCAGAGCGAGGACTCGGGCCACCAGTCGGGCGGCCTGCCCGCCCTCTTCTAGGGCGATTCCGAGGGCGCGAGGCACGTCTAGATCGTCCAAGAGAGCTGCCGAGATGGCTGCCACGCCAGCCTCAGACCCGCCTCGACGACCTGCCGCCGCATGGAGGGAGTCAAGCTGGCCCTCGGCGATATCTAGCCCGGACATGGTGAACTCCCATGGCGCAGCCCAAAGTCGATCAGTGAGGAGCAGCCGGAGCGCCGCAGCCCGATGTCCTTCGAGCAGATCTGAGACGAGTACCAAATTGCCCGTGGACTTCGCCATCTTCTCACCATCGACCATGACCGTGCCGACATGCATCCATGCCCTCGCGAATGGCGATACGCCCGTTGCGGCCTCAGCTTGCGCTGCTTCATAGGCATGGTGCGGAAAGGCCAGATCGGCTCCGCCTGCATGAATATCCAAGGATGACCCGAAGGTGCGCAAGACCATCCCTGTGCACTCTGCATGCCAGCCGGGTCTACCAAGCCCCCACGGACTCGGCCAAGATGGATCATCCGCTGCGCTCGCGCGCCACACCGGCACGTCTAGTGCGTCTTCCTTTTGGGGGTCTTCGGGATTTTCTCCGAAACGTGCACAAGCAGCAAGGGCAACGTCACGTGCTATTCCATGACGCGTGGGCACTTCGCCGCCGCGGAAATACACGGTGCCATTGCGCTCATATGCAGCGCCGACACTGAGTAAGACTTCGGCAAGTCGAATTACTGCGTCAATGTTTTGGTGCGCACGCGGTTCAAAATCTGGTCGGCGCACATGAAGGTCAGACATGTCGCGGTCGAATCTGTATTGCTGCATTGCGGCAAACTCGTCGTAGGGCGCTCCCGCACGCAAGGCCGCCGCAGTGAGCACGTCATCGACATCGGTGATGTTGCGCGTGAGCAGAACCTCTAGCCCCGAATGGCGTAGCGCACGGGTCAGGGTGTCGACCCACACGAAGGTCGCCGCGTGGCCAAGGTGCGTCACGTCGTAGGGCGTGATCCCACAGGAGTAGATGCGAACTGGGCCGACCAACGGGACCTCGCGACCCCCAAGGCGAAGCAGGCCCGCGGCAATCGAATCGTGCGTCATAGGGATGAGGCTACTCGCGCTAGCCTCGCTCGTATGGGTCGCCAGCCACTCCTCGAATCAGTGGATCCCTCATGGCTGCCAATTCTGCGCCCCCACGAGGCAACCTTGGAGCAGATCGGGGAGCGACTACGCGCCGAAATCGCAGCAGGTCGAGCGTGGCTGCCCGCTGATGAAGTCGTCCTTCGTACCTTCCAACTCCCCCTCCCAGACGTTCGGGTGCTCATCGTGGGTCAGGACCCCTACCCCACGCCCGGCCACCCCGTCGGCCTTTCCTTTTCCGTAGCGCCAGATGTGCAGCCGCTCCCGCGGAGTCTGCAGAACATCTACTCGGAACTTCACTCGGATCTGGGAGTGGAGCCATCCGCCTCCGGGGACCTCACGGCCTGGAACCTGCGTGGCGTGATGCTGCTTAATCGGGTCCTGACAGTGGGCACTGGCCAACCAGGTAGTCACCGAGGTTGGGGCTGGGAAGAGATCACCGATGCCGCAGTATCGGGACTCGCTGCGCGTGGTGGGCCCTTGGTCGCGATCCTGTGGGGCAATGACGCGCAAGCAGTCTCTGGACTCTTGGGGAGCGTGCCCATCATCGCCAGCGCGCACCCGAGCCCCTTAAGCGCATATCGCGGGTTCTTCGGTTCACGACCATTCAGTCGAGCCAATGAATTGCTGATCGAATCGGGAGCCGAACCGATCAACTGGTCGACTGGATTCGACTAGTTACTCTGCGAGGATCGCTGCCACGACAGATTCGAGCATTCCGGCTCTCACCGCACCGATGACGCGAGCTGCCACGCGGCCCTGCTTATCAATCACCACTGTGGTCGGCAGTGCCTCGGGCGGAACCGTCGGGATCGTAAGCAGAATCGAAGCGCTGCGATCGACAATGCTCGGATAGGGAATCCCATACGTCAAGATCATCGCGCGGGCATCATCTGGCTGATCCTTCACGTCTAGCCCAACAAATACTGCTTCACTTTCGAGCGCATTGGCGAGTTCGACCAAGATGGGGAGCTCTTCCTTACAGGGTTCACACCACGACGCCCACGAATTCAACACGACGACTTGTCCACGAAAGGTATCGAGATCGAGGTATCCGCCATCAACGGTGAGACCACTCACGACGGGCAGGTCTGGGCGTTCATCTGGCGCAAAGACCGAGACGCCAATACCGGAGATGCCGGTGCCTGAGGCCGTGGATGCCGAGGAATCGCCAGAGCGCCCACATCCAGCCAACACGCCCGCAAGCACAAGCACACCTGCCGCGGAGAGGAGCCGTCGATTCACGACACGACAATATCCGCTGAATGCTCCTCATCGAGTTTTCGCGCCTTGCGCTCTTCACTGGTGAACCACTCCACGGCAATGAGCATCATCCAGCCGGCTTCGATCACCATGACCAACGCCCACATAAGCGCTCCCGCTAACTGCTGGTCAGCCTTAGGGTCCGGGCCAAAAGTGCGTTGTGCTTCAGCGAAAACTGAATAGAGCACTACGGGTGAGAAATAGATCACCGCTCCGACCACGGCTTCAGGAACCATCATTATGGACATCGATGCGAGCCGATGACTTGCAGGCGCCTGGCGGGGCAACATGTTCTTTCCGATCATCGGCAAGTAATACAACAATGACGCGATGAGAAAGAGAGGCTTTTCCACGAAGACATCTGCGTCGTGGTTGCGCAGGGCCCAGTCGAAAAATGGCGTGAAATGGGTGAAGATGAGAACTCCGGCAAAAAGGATCCACGTCACGATGGGATCCGTAAAAAACCGGACACCTCGGCTACGCATGATCGGTAGGACATAGGCGCGTCTGGCCCTGGGGCTACTCGCGCGGACCCACAACGTCACCGGCATGCCGAGTACAAGTAGCGGCGCTGCCGCCATCATGACGAT
>JBIHZU010000185.1:0-3855 GCA_044240285.1 Candidatus Nanopelagicales bacterium
GATCGAGCGCAACTTCACGTTCGGCTTCACGGCTATTGGCTGGGTCCTGCTGGTAGGTGCGGCGATCGCCTTCGAGAGCGCTCTCGACGGCATTTCGGAATGGCCCGTACAAGACGCTGGCGTATTTCGCCGAGTACGCAAGGATGATTGTGTTGTCATAGCCCGCATCGTCAAGGGCTTGACGCACTGCGCCTACTTGGCCGTCCATCATTCCGCTTGTGCCGACTACGTGTGCCCCTGCTTCGGCAAGAACAACGCCCATTCGCCCGTAGATCTCGATGGTTGCTGTGTTGTCGACGTTGCCCCGTGCGTCGAGAACACCACAGTGTCCATGATCAGTGAATTCATCAAGACAAAGATCGGCCATCACCACGATGTCGTCACCGACGACATCTCGAACGTCACGTACTGCAACTGACAAGATCCCATTGGGATCGCAAGCAGACGTGCCCATCGCATCACGATGTTCCGGCACGGCAAAAAGCATGATGCCGCCGATGCCAGCATCAACCGCGGATCGCGCAATGATGCGCAAAGAGTCGCGAGTGTGCTGAACGACGCCGGGCATGCCGGGAATTTCGCGGGGTGACGCGATGCCTTCACGCACGAAGACGGGGAGTACCAACTGCGCGGGGTCGATGCGGGTCTCTCGGACCATACGCCGAATCGCGGCAGTTGAACGCAGACGTCGAGGACGATGGGGCCAACTCATGACATAAGTGTCCCATCCCGGAAGGCAGCTATTGCACCGGCGAGTGCAGCGGATGTCGAGTCATCCGCCTCGGCAGCAACGGTGAAGCTCAGCGCCTCTGCCTCGGCCGTGGTTGTCGGACCGGTCGTGATGACCGGTGTGGCGAGTCCTGGCGCAAACTCTGCAACGGCTCGCGCGGCACTTGGTGAGCGCAGCACGACGACGGCAAACCCGCCGGCTCGAAGTTCGGCAGCGGTCGCAGGTTCGCGGGGGAGCGTACGAGTTGTGTAGATCACCACCGGCTCTACCTCCCAACCCGCGGCACGTAGACGTTCGGCAACGACAGGCAGGGCCTGGCTGCCCTGGGGAATAACTGCCCGGCCAGGAGGAAACGTGAGCAACTCCTCGGCCAAAGCGGACCCGGTTGCGCGGCGGGGAGTGAGCACATCCACAAAGCCGAGGTCACGGAGCGCCGATGCAGTCGCGGGACCGACCCCAGCTGCGCGGATGCCCGATGTGGGAATGGCACCAGACATGAGTGCGCGTAGTGAACGTGGCCCCATCGCCGAAGTAGCAACCAGCCACGTGCCGGGGGTCAGCGCAGCAAGCAGGTTGTTGACGCGCTGCTCGATGCCGGGATCAACACACGGAACAACTTCTACATAGGGATCACTGACGGGTTCAACACCAATTGAACGGAGGGCATCTGCATCGCGGTCGATCTCCTCCGAGAGAGGTGAAGTTGTAGGTCGCACGAGAAGGACCTTCACGATCCGCTCCTGAGCACACTGGCGGCTGCAAGTCCGGCATCGTGTGCCCACTCAAACTGATCACAGGGCACGGTCGTGCGTAGGTAACCCTCATCAGTGGAGAGATCAGCATGCAAAACGCCATCAATCACGTGCGCCCCGACCGCTGTGGCGCACGTGGCACTGACACCGGAGAGAACAGCCCGCTCCGCGTGCACATCCCACCACGTCCGAGTGTCCGTCAGGCCAAAGAGCACTTCCACTAACTCAGCATCGTCAGCTCGGCATTCGACTCCAAGCGCGCCTTGAGCGGGTGCTGGAATACAACGATCCGCAGCGAAAAACTCGGTGACATCCTCGGTTCGCCCAATGCGGGCCAGTCCTGCGGCCGCGAGCATGACTGCGTCGAATTCACCGGAGCGCACCTTTGTGATCCGTGTGTCGATGTTTCCACGAATTGGTCGCACCACGAGATCTGGGCGTTCGCGACCGATGAAAGCTGCTCGGCGCGGGGAACTCGTGCCGATACTCGCGCTCGCCTTGAGTTCGAGTAGTGATCTGGACGCGATAAGCACGTCTCGGGGATCCTCGCGAGATGGAACGGCACCAAGCACAATGCCCTCAGCCGCTGCTGACGGGAGGTCTTTGAGTGAATGCACGATCACGTCAACTTGTGACGCGAGAAGAGCTTCGCGTAGGGCGGAAACAAAAACACCTGGTTGCGGGGCGCGATGTAGCTCTAGCGTCTGGTCATCCCCGGCAGTGCGGATGATCTCGGTGGTGATGGAAAACCCGGATCCGGCGAGCTGATCTGCGATGAGTGCCGTTTGGGTGCGAGCGAGCAGGCTTCCGCGGGTGCCTACGCGGACAGTTCTCACGACTGAGTCTCGTCCAAGGGGACATCGACACCGAAGACCAGATGAATCGCTCGTGCGTAGTCGAGTCCGTCACCGATCTTGGCCATTTGCCGCGCCCGCATGGTTGGCGTGTGGAGAAGTGACGAGGTGACGCGGTGTAGAGACAGCGCCACTGCATCAGCCGCAATGTCTCCAGACTGACGACGTACGCGGTTAACTTCCTCTGCAACGACCTCGTCAAACCGAGTACGCAATGCGACGACCATAGGATCTGCGCTGCGGCCAAGTTCAGAATCTCCGTAGGCTTCGACAGAATCGCGTACGACCTGACGAGCCGAGTCGATGACCCCCGCATGCTCCGTCGGCGCATGCTCACCGATGAGCGCCAGATTGATGTAATCGATGACCTCAAGCGCGCGAATATCGGGATGAATATCGCTATGTAGTGCAAGGTCAACAATGGGAAGAACTCTTGTGCGTGTGCCGATGATGGCCGCGTAAGAATCGTCTACGACAAAATCATGCACACCACTGCAGGCGACGATGAGATCGATATGTGGCATAAGTTCGGGTAGGTGATCTGCGTCGACAGCTTGCAAATCGTGCGAATCTGCGAAGTGTTGTGCGCGGCCAGTAGCCGAGAAATTAGAAATTGATTGGCATCCACGAGAGCGAAGAGACTGGGTGCTGATACGGGCGTATGCCCCCGTCCCAATCACGAGTGCGGACTTGTCTGCCAGTGGTCCGTGTCGATTAATGACGAGATCAAGGCCGACCCCGACCAATGATCGACCAGCTGCCCCGAGCCCGGTGCTCGAACTCACCTGCTTCGCAGTGCGCGATGCCTGCTGGAAAAGTCTTTCGAGCGAGGGCGTTGTATCTCCGTTGTTGCGTGAATCTTCTAAGGCGTCGCCCACTTGTCCGGAAACTTCGTTCTCGCCGACGACCATGGACTCAAGGCCCGCGGCGACAGAGAAGAGATGCTCGGCTATCGGCGGTCCGACAGTCACGCGCATTACATCGCGTACGTATTCATGGGGTAGGCCCGCTGCACCGCTGATGAGTTGGGTGACATGGTCCACGCCGTCATGAAAGAGATCAGTCTCAATGTAGAACTCGACCCGGTTGCAGGTCGTAAGCCGGATAGATCCGCGGATGCAGTCCAGCGTGGTGATTTCACCAGCAATCTGATCGGCCGCTTTGGCGATGGGATCAAGCGCCTCTAGAGGGAGGTCATGATGGCTCGCACCGATGAGGACCATGACCATGCCAAGCAGGATACCTGCCTTCTTGATAACGTTCCAATGTGAATCCAGGTGTAGGCATCGGGGTGCGGAATCTCACTGCCAACTCGGATCTTGTCCGTTCTGCACGTGGATTGAGGACTGAGCGTCCACCCGTGTGGTTCATGAGGCAAGCCGGCCGTAGCCTCCCGGAATATCGAAAAATCCGTGAAGGCGTATCCATGTTGGACTCGTGCCTGCGGCCCCAACTCGCTGCCGAGATCACGCTGCAGCCGGTTCGCCGGCACGGAGTAGACGCGGCAGTGTTCTTCTCT
>JBIHZU010000186.1:0-3840 GCA_044240285.1 Candidatus Nanopelagicales bacterium
TGTCCAGTCATATAGGGCCTGGGGATTTGCCTGCCAGGCGCGAGCGCAAGCCGGGTTGGTCGGTTGCTCGTAGCACGCGTTGACACGAGAAGCAGGGGAGTTCATGGATCCGTGCGCTGATGCAGGTGCGGCAATGGCAATAGCCCCACCTGCGACAAGTGCCGAGAGAGCACAACCGGAGAGAACGCGAACAGTTCGGTGCTTCTGAGAGGTAAACATGTATTTGACGGTAGGTAGTCATGAACCTGCGTTGCGCGCCGAGAGAGCCCAAGTGTCCGTTATTTGCTCATTTCTTGCTTTTATACCCCCAGGGGTACCTCTCTCCAAGGGAGTCGTCCTTCTGTCGCGAATTACGACTCGGCACCTCGCCCACTAGTCTTTCGGCGTGAGCGAGAGAACCCTACGTCCGGATCGACGCACTGAGATCCTCACTAAGGCTGCCGAACTCTTCGCCCGAAGCGGTTTCCATGGGGTATCCATCGACGACCTCGGCTCAGCCGTTGGCCTCACCGGGCCAGCGCTGTATCGCTACTTTCCCGGCAAAGAGGCGATTCTCTCGGCGATGCTGATTGACATCAGCGAGCGGCTCCTGGCTGGAGGCGAACAACGTGCAGCCGCGCATACGGCCCCACGTAGCGCCCTTTCGGCCCTCGTGGACTTCCATGTGGACTTTGCTCTAGACAACACGGATCTCATCAATGTGCAGATGCGTGATCTGGCCGCGATGCCCGAGTCTGAGCAGCGCATTGTCCGTCGACTTCAGGCAAAGTACGTGAGCCTTTGGACGGATGCCCTCATGGAAATCCGCCCCATTGATCGCGACGAAGCGCGTGCGGCTGCTCAGGCCACGTTCGGACTCATTAACTCCACGCCACACAGCGCGTGGCTGTCCCGTCCCGATATGGCCCGCCTCCTCCAGGGCATGGCCCTTGCGGCACTTGCCATAACGCCAACACCCGAGTAAAGTGAACGCTCGTTAACTCTTTTGGGTTTCGAGGAGGTCCCGTGCTGCGTTCGATTGTGAATCGCACCTCGCCCGAGTGGGCAGAGCGCGTCGCTGCCAATCAGGAGTTGCTGGCCGAGTTGCACCTGCGACTTGACCGCGCTGCCCTTGGTGGGCCAGAGAGCTCTCGGCAGCGCCACGTCGACCGCGGCAAGCTTCTGCCCCGTGACCGAGTCGAGCAACTCCTCGACGAAGGCACAGCGTTCCTCGAGTTCTCGCCACTCGCAGCCGAGGACATGTACGACGGTGACGCTCCCTCTGCCGGCATCATCACCGGCATCGGGCGCGTTGCTGGTCGCACATGCGTCATCGTGGCCAATGACGCCACTGTAAAGGGGGGCACCTACTACCCCATCACGGTGAAGAAGCATCTGCGCGCGCAGACGATCGCTCAGGAAAATCGCCTCCCCTGCATCTATCTCGTTGACTCTGGCGGCGCATTCCTACCCATGCAAGATGAGGTGTTCCCTGACATCGGACACTTTGGTCGAATCTTTTATAACCAAGCACAAATGTCATCCATGGGCATTCCCCAGATCGCGTCTGTGATGGGCTCCTGCACCGCGGGTGGCGCGTATGTGCCTGCAATGAGTGACGAAGCGGTGATCGTTCGGGATCAAGGCACCATTTTTCTCGGCGGTCCGCCGTTGGTTAAGGCCGCAACAGGTGAGATCGTCACGCCAGAGGATCTTGGCGGTGGCGCACTTCATTCGCGTACTTCCGGCGTCACTGACCATCTCGCAGACGACGATGCGCACGCTCTACGAATCGTGCGTGACATCGTGGCGACTCTTCCCGAGGATGCTCCGCCGGTCTGGGATGTGCAGGAGATTCGCGAACCGCTGTACTCAACCGACGATCTCCCGGGAATTGTTCCGCCCGATTCGCGCACGCCCTACGACGTACGCGAAGTCATCGCGCGAATCGTCGACGGTAGCGATTTCACGGAGTTCAAGGCCGAGTACGGCACGACAATCGTCACTGGCTTTGCCCACATCTACGGCCACCCAGTAGGCATCATCGCCAACAACGGCATCTTGTTCTCTGAGTCTGCCGTGAAGGCCGCGCACTTCATCGAGCTGTGCGACCGACGCAAGACTCCGCTGGTGTTCTTGCAAAACATCTCCGGCTTTATGGTGGGACGTGACTACGAAGCAGGTGGAATCGCCAAGAATGGCGCAAAGATGGTCACTGCAGTGGCAACAGCCCGCGTGCCCAAATTCACCGTCGTCATTGGCGGCTCGTACGGAGCAGGCAACTACTCCATGTGTGGTCGCGCCTACGCACCCCGTTTTCTTTGGATGTGGCCTAACTCCCGCATCTCGGTTATGGGCGGCGAACAAGCAGCCTCGGTGCTAGCGACGGTGCGTCGTGATCAGTACGAAGCACGTGGCGAGGACTGGCCAGTGGAAGATGAAGAGAAGTTCAAGTCGCCGATCCGTGACGACTATGAATCAAAGGGGAGTCCATACTTCTCAACCGCGAGACTCTGGGATGACGGCGTCATTGATCCTCGCGACACCCGACGTGTGCTTGGCCTAGCGCTTTCGGCCGCCTCGCATGCGCCGCTGCCCCCCGTTAACTACGGAATATTCCGGATGTGACCTGATGTTTGACACTGTTCTCATTGCTAATCGTGGCGAGATCGCTTCCCGCGTCATTCGTACATTGCGTGCGATGAGCATTACGTCCGTCGCGGTTTACAGCGATGCCGATGCCGATGCTCCCTTCGTGCGCGAAGCCGATGTTGCTGTTCGCATCGGGCCCGCAGCGGCCGCAGAGAGCTACCTACGCATCGATCGCATAATCGAAGCGGCGTTGCAGACCGGTGCACAGGCATTGCACCCGGGCTACGGCTTCCTCGCGGAGAATGTCGACTTAGCCGAAGCCTGTGCGGCTGCTGGTATTACTTTCATTGGTCCACCCGTGGGTGCAATGCTCGCAATGGCCGACAAGATCCGCGCCAAGGTGAGCGCGGTTGAGGCCAACGTGCCCGTGGTGCCAGGTCGGCACGACGCACAGATGTCCGATGAGCAGGTTGCTGCAGCCGTCAAAGAGATCGGATTGCCAGCGTTGCTCAAGCCTTCAGCGGGTGGCGGCGGCAAGGGCATGCACATCATCACCGACTTCGCTCAGGTTGATGGGGCCATCGCATCCGCTCGTCGAGAGGCGCGTGCCTCGTTTGGCGACGACACGCTCCTAGTAGAGCGCTACGTAAACACACCTCGCCACATTGAAGTCCAGATCATCGCTGATTCACATGGCAACGTTCTCCATCTAGGCGAACGCGAATGCAGCCTCCAGCGTCGCCACCAAAAGGTGATTGAAGAGGCTCCTTCGCCACTTCTGGATGCCCACACTCGTGCCTTGATCTGTGACTCCGCAGTACGTTTGGCTAAAGCCGTCGGTTACGTAGGTGCTGGCACGGTCGAATACGTCGTACCGTCCGATGCACCGCAGGATTTCGCCTTCCTCGAAATGAACACTCGACTTCAGGTTGAACATCCGGTCACCGAGCTCGTGACCGGTGTGGACCTCGTTGAGTGCCAGATTCGCGTGGCTGCCGGAGAAGCCTTGTCGTTTACCCAAGCGGACGTGACCACCACCGGTCATGCAGTCGAAGCACGGATCTACGCCGAAGACGCAGATCGAGGATTTCTCCCCACTGGTGGTGAGATTCTTACGTGGGCTCCGCCAACAGGCACACGCGTTGACTCCGGAATCGTCAGTGGATCAGTCGTGGGGTCAACGTATGACCCCATGCTCGCCAAGGTGATCTCATGGGCGCCCGATCGTGTCGCCGCGATCGAATCGCTCAGCGACGCTCTCAGCCGCAC